>JAURNO010000367.1 GCA_030830145.1 Verrucomicrobiota bacterium | reverse complement strand
GCCAAACCAGGTGGAGTTTATGGAATCGGAATGGGAGGATGGCTCTACCCGAACAAAGGCACGGATTCCCAATACAAGAAACGGATCAAGGGAGTGTTCAAGCCCGAGGAGTGGAACAAATTCAAGGTGGTATGCAAAGGCTCGAGCATCAAAACTTTCGTCAACGGCGAATTGGTTGCCGAAGTGGAACACAAGCAATCGCTCGAAGGACATTTCGGAATTCAGCACCACGGCAAGGGGGGTACGGTCGCATTCCGTAATTTACGGGCCCGCAAGCTCTAATGAGTTTCCCCTTCTTGACCTAGCCGGATAAATAACAAAGAATAGTCCCATGAAAATTCAACCCGACTCCTTTACTTTGGGATTTAAAATCCTTTTGGTTGCTTCGGTCTTCACCTTTTTGAGTTGCTCGAACAACCCGACTGACCCATCCGACGAAAATTCAACCGAACCGGATACGAACCAAACAAGCTCTTTGGACGATGGCTACCCGTTGGATTTTTGCCTGGTCTCTGGAAGCGACTTCGGTGAAGATCCCGACATGATTCCATACACCCACGTCTACGAGGGTACGGTAATCAAGTTCTGTTGCAAGCCCTGCCTCCCCAGATTCGAGAAGGATCCGGAGAAGTACCTGACCGACTTGAAAGAAGAAATCGAAGCCTTGGCCAAAGAATCCAAGCAATAGCTTCTGTTTCGTTACCTATTGGTAAGCTTTTGCCACCAGTTTTGCTTGGGTGGGTTTTGGATGGCTTTCTGAGTTTCAGGTGCAAGATCACTTTGGGGCAACCACTCTTCGACCGCTTCTTTGTCCTGACGGTACCAATTTTGCCCGACTTGGCGAATCGTTCTTTCCTGAAGCTTTGGCTCGCTTATGGCGATCGCCCACTCCATGGCCGCAGCACCGTTTTCTCCTGAAACAACCCGGGCATAAGTCGAAAGGACTGGATCCATTTTCGGACCGACCTCTTTTTCATTAAGCCATTCACCAGCCGCTTGCGGATCTTCTTTGGCCCAATTCCCCATGACGCCTTCCACCCCCTCGTTGCGGGCTTTGCCTTCCGGTAGCTCCTCGAAATAATTGATTGCCGATTCGGGCTCGGTTTCACTCCATCGTTTGCCCAATGTCTCGAAGGATTTAACTGCATAGGGTTCCCCGGAATGGTCTTTGAGCCACTCCGCGATGACTTCGGGTCGGTCACGAGACACTTGCTTGCTCAGATTCGCAAAAGCCGCCTCCTTCATTTTGTTATCCGTCAACCCTTCCGCCCATTCGGCGGCAACACCGAAGCCTCGCTTGTAATACTCATTCGAAAGCGTTCCCACCAACTTGCCAACGTCTTCGCCTGGCTCAAGACTCTCGACGTATCGGGAAGCGGCTTGCAAATCACGACTCGCCCAGCCTTTGACCAACCCCATGTTGTATAATTTCGCCATACCTGCATTTTTCGGGTCTTGAACCCACTCGCTTGCGGATACGGGATCACGGCTTGCCCAACCTTCGAGAACACCCGTGGTGGCGAAACCAGCGCCCATCCCGGAGGCCCGTTTATTGCAGTACTCGATTGCACCGATCGGATCGAATTGCCCCCATGCGTAAAGCAACATCCGATACTCCTGCATATGCTCGAATCCAAAAGGCATGGATTCATAAGCCTCCAGGACATCGTCGAGGTTATCCTCGTTCAAGTCGGAAAGAGCCTCGGAAAATCCTGATAAACGAGCGATCGGATTCGACTCGGCACGGGCTTTGAAAAGCAGATCGCGAATGGATCGTACCTTTGAAACATCATCGTCCTCCAACCGAGCTTCGGGCAGATTCGCAAGAGGCAATGAAGAGCTCTTCGACCAAGAATCCCGCCGCTCTTGCCGGGCCGATTCTTATTCTCTTTGCAGTTCGGCAATTTTATCCAAAAGAGCTCTTTCGTTTGCGGCGCCTGTACCGACTGAACCTCGAGTCAAGCCCGAGTAGTAACCTCCCGCAAAAGCAATCAAAGCAAGAACCGTACAACCGCCTAGCATCCAAAGGGAATTGGCTTTCTTCATTCGGAGCCTTTCTTGTTCATTTTCTCGATCGTGCCGTACAAGTGTCCACCCACTTTTCCGTGGGCCCATGTTCCGGCGTATTTGTCCCCGTCGATTACGACGTGAGCGCTGAAAGTACCAAGGCCCGGTATCGCCAGATCCTTCATGGTGATGACAGGCACGTCCCCAACCCATTTGACCGGAAGAGGCATGGGAAGAACGACGTCTTTTTTTCCGTACTTCACGCGGGCAGTGAAAATCCAAAGGTCTTCCTCTCCGAACTTTTGGACGCTTTGTATCTCATATGTTTCCTCCATCGGAGGAACCTCTTTGCCCGTCATGGTGAAGAAACCGGAAAACCTCACGCCCTGCATTTTCTCGCGAAAAGAAGCAAACTTCGCTTGTTGGCCGTCTTCCTCGCCCAAGGAAACAAAACCGAACAAGAGGAAAGCAATCGAATAAGCAAAGACAATTTTCATCGTAAGAAAGACGGTTTGAAAAACATGAATCGTATAAAAGCATTAACCGGCTTCCTCGCTTTGGTCACGAATTGAATAAATTTACAAAGCCTTTGGATGCTCATTGATTAAAATAAAAAATAACAATAGTTCTCTACTATGCCTAATACATACTTCATTCCCATCCTGCTAATTGCAAGCCTCACTCTTCAGTCCTACGCTCAATTTCAAAGCAAGGCCACTCCCGTGGAAAGCATTTCCGCCAAAGACGGTTTCAAGGTCGAACTGCTTTTCACCGTGCCCAAGGAAAAATTTGGTTCATGGGTCAACCTGTGCGTGGACGACAAGAACAGAATCATTGCAAGCGACCAGTTCGGTGGACTTTATCGTTTTCCCGCACCCGAGGAAGGGAAGAACCTGGACGAGTCTAAAATTGAAAAGGTTCCGGCTAACATTCGTGCGGCAAACGGACTCCTTTGGGCATTCGGAGGACTTTACGTTGCGGTCAACGATTACGAAAGAAAGATGGACAGCGGAGTCTACAAACTAACCGATTCGAATGGGGACGACAAACTCGATAAAGTTGAGAAACTCCGGGTCATGCAAGCCCGAGGCGACCATGGCGTGCACGCACTCATTCTCAGCCCAGACAAGAAATCCATCTACTTGATCACAGGAAACAACACCACCCCGACCGAAGCGCAAACCTCCCGCGTTCCAAGAGATTGGGGAGAAGACCACCTTCTGCCCCGCATGCCCGACGGACGGGGTCACAACCGCGGAAGACTGGCTCCTGCAGGAATTATTTACAAAATGTCGCCCGATGGCAAAGACTGGGAAATCGTCTCCTCGGGCTACCGTAACATCTTCGACGGTGGATTCAACTTGGATGGAGAGCTCTTCACTTATGACGCCGATATGGAATATGATTTCAATACTCCATGGTACAGGCCTACCCGGATCTGTCATGCCACAAGCGGTTCCATGTATGGATGGAGAAACGGAACGGGCAAGCGACCCGAGTTTTATCCGGACACCCTACCTGCATCCGTAAACATCGGCCCTGGTTCCCCTACTGGTACAACCTTCGGCTACGGAGCCAAATTTCCCGAAAAATACCAGAAAGCCATGTATGCTCTGGACTGGAGTTGGGGCAAAATTTACGCCGTGCACCTGCAACCGGATGGATCAAGCTACAAAGGCACCAAGGAAACTTTCATAACCGGAAGCCCCCTCCCGGTGGCCGATGCCATCATTCATCCCGGCGATGGAGCCATGTACTTTGTCATCGGTGGCCGAAAAGTGCAGTCCGGACTCTATCGGGTCACTTACGAAGGTAAGGAAAAGACCAATCCCTACATTCACAAAACACAACCGGGAGACCTCACCGTCTTGCGTAGAAAACTTGAAACATTGCATGTCGGATCGAACCCAAAGGCTTTGGAACTAGCATGGCCCCATGTGGACCACTCCGACAGGTTCGTCCGATGGGCCGCACTCATGTCCATCCAACGCTTACCAGTCAAACAATGGTCATCGCAAGCTCTCAAGGAAAAGGATCACGGGAAACGGGCAAATCTGCTGTTGTCACTTGCCAAGGCTTCCGGGATTGATCCTTTTCACCGCACCCCAACGGACCCAGCAGTCGATTCCAAAATGGGCCGGAAGATTATAAATTCTCTTCTTCAGATCAAATGGGACAGACTGGAAACCGCTGAACAACTTACCTTGGTGCGGGCTTATCAGGTTGCGATGGTCCGTTTTGGTAAACCCGAAAAGGAAACCGCCCAAAAAATTGTCCAGCAACTTGACCCAAAATTCCCCGATGAAAGTTTCGAAATGAACTGGTTGCTCTGCGAGACGCTTTCTTTCCTGGAAGCTCCATCGGTCGCTCAAAAAGGGATTGCTCTGCTTATGGAAGCGCCGACTCAGGAAGAACAAATGGAATATGCACGGTCCCTGAGAACTTTGAAAACCGGATGGAACAACAAACTGAGAACCCATTACTTCAATTGGTTCTTGAAAGCGTCCAACTACCGGGGCGGGGCCAGTTTTTCGAAGTTCATCGAGTTCATCCGAAACGATGCCGTGGCCAGCCTGAGCACTCAGGAAAAACAGGATTTAAGCGACCTGCTAAAGAAGAAGGCCGAATCCAAGTCACCCGCCGAGATTATGGCCCAGGCGATGGCCGGAAGAACCTTCGTCAAACAATGGAAGTTCGAGAAACTGAGCGCCGCTACGGAGAAAGGCTTAGAGGGAAGAAACTTTCAAAAAGGACGCAAAATGTTCGCCGCGGGAGGCTGTTTCGCCTGTCACCGCTTCGGGAACAAAGGCGGAATGAACGGACCAGACCTGACGGGCTCCGGCGGGCGCTATTCTCCTCACGACCTGCTCGAACAAATCATGTACCCAAGCAAGGAAATCAACGAGCAATTCGTACCGACCTTCGTAAAAATGAAAAACGGCGACGTCCATACAGGGGTAGTGGTCAACCTCAACGGGGACCGCGTGACCTTGAACACGGATCTTTACAACCCAAACCAAAGAACCAGCGTCGTACGTGCCGAAATCGAAAGCATGGGCCCCTCTCCCGTCTCCCCCATGCCACCCGGTTTGCTCAACATGATGGAGAAAGAAGAAGTCATGGATCTGCTCGCCTATGTCCTGAGCGGGGGTAAACCGAACCACGATTTTTTCCAGAAGTAGTCCGTGTTTTTTCGCTTCCCTAAAAACAAATTGCTCGCCGTATCGGCACTCGTTCTTTGCGGCTACGCATACACCAAGGACAGCAGTTTCGAGGTTACACAGGTTCCGCTTGAGGTAAGGCAATACCTCAGGTTGGACGATTCCCATCAAAAGCGCGTATCAGTCGGCGGGTTTTCCATTCTCGGCTCGAAACGGGTTTCCGATTTTGCTCTCAAAGAAGCGGCCTTCCTGATCCGGAAGATGATCGGTGAACGGGATGATCTGCTCACTGCCTTGAACAAGAGCAAAACCCGTTTCGTGATCATGGCCCGCAACGAGTACACAACCGACGTCCCCGAGCATTCGGATCTTAGGCCTGCAATTTATTGGGACCAACGGGCTCGGGGATTGGGGGCCACCGATGAGAGGCCTGCCGTAAGTTGTGGAGAAGAAAACCTGCTCTGCCTACCAGGAGACCCTTACGACACGGAAAACATTCTAATCCATGAGTTAGCTCATGCCCTGCACCAGATGGCCATCGTATTCATTCATCCCGATTTCCAGGAAAAGTTGGACGAATGCTTTGAGTTAGCCACCAAGGAAAAAATCTGGGAAGGCACCTATGCATCGACGAACGTCTACGAATACTGGGCCGAAGGCGTCCAGTCGTGGTTCGACACCAACCGGGAGAACGACCACGATCATGGCTCCATCGACACACGTGAGGAACTTAAGAAAAGCGACCCTAGGTTGGCTCAGCTTATCCTTGAAATACTCGGGGAAACCGACTGGCGCTATCAAAGGCCCCAGGACCGCAAGCAGCCTTCAACTCACCTGAAGGGCTTCGATTTGAAAAAAGAAAAATCCTTTGCCTGGCCGGAAAGATTCGCCCGTTGGAAAAAGGATTTTGATCAGGGACTCGTAAGCCTGGCCCCGGAGGGATCACCTGAAATCAAAACGATAAAATCAAATGACAAAAAGGTCAGGAAATCTGATTTCTCAAGAAAAAGGAGTATGCTCTACTTTCACAACTTAACCCAAAAGAGCATTATTCTCGAATGGATCGACTTCGAAGGCAACCCCCGGCAAAGTCGGATCTTGCGCCATCGCGACCATGCGGAAATCAGTTCTTTCGTAGGGCACGTCTGGCAAATCAAGGACTATGCGACCGGAAGTGTCGGCTCGCGCTTCGTCCTGCCCAAGAACAATGCCTCTCAACTGACACTGAAGAATCCGAAACTCTGATCCTCTTCGGGAATGGATTCCCAAGACGCGAATTGGACAGGGGAATCAAGATTGTTAACAATCTTGATTGACCAAAAGTCGGTTGGAGATAATGGTTTGGGTTATCAATACCCAAGCCCATAACCCGAAAGTGACGAGAAACGCAATCTGCGAGGCTTTGCGTTCGGACTTGATATCCGGAAAACTTGATTTCGACCAACCGATTAGGGAACAAAAACTCGCCGAACGTTTCGGAACGAGTCGGGGTCCCGTGCGTGATGCACTGCTTCGTCTTACTCAAGAAGGCGCTTTGGTCTATGAGGCGAATAAAGGCGTTCGTGTAATTTCCCCACTGACTGATGAGGAAAGAAGCGTAGTTGCGGGCATGCGCCTATCTTTGGAAAAACATTGTCTTTCGAAGTTCATCAAGAACATGAAGAAGGAAGACGTCCATGAATTGACTTTTTTGCTTGAGCGGCTCACTACAGCCTGCGAACGAGCCTCCTTGCCCGGAGTCGCCGAGTGCGACTTGGCTCTTCACAGGTATTGGGTCGCTCAAGCATCTTCTCATTTGGAAACCATGTGGCTTGGATTGTCCGTACGGATGATCATGAAATATTCACGCCTCACGAAGTACGAGGACATCGCAGCCGAACACAAAAGGATCGTGGAAGCTGTTTTGGAAAAAGATGTTGAAAAAGCTCTCTTCTACCTGGGGGAAAACGTGATCTGAGGAGATGAAATTTCGGGTAGGCATACTTGCGCTTTTGCTTCCGATCAGTGCTTTGGCGCTCGAGAGGGAAGAGGAAGGAGAAAAGCTTTTCGCTCTCAAGGTCAACGCCTTATTGGAAAGCAAATGCATCGCATGCCACAGTGCCAAGGAGGGGAAGACCAAGGGGGACCTCGACCTATCGACTCGCGAAGGTATGTTGTTCGGAGGGGAAACATCGGAAGAGGTTCTCGTGCCCGGTCATCCGGAAAAGAGCCTCATCATGACTGCAATCGAGTGGAAGGACGAAGATTACGAGATGCCCCCCAAGGAAAACGACCGCTTGACCGAAAAACAAATCGACTGGATCAGACAATGGATCAAGCTCGGTGCTCCCTGGCCCGACCAAGAGATACGCCAAAAGTACTTGATTGAGGAGAGAGTGAAGCTCCTAACGGAGGAAGGCATACTCATCCAAACAAGTGGAGGCTTGTCCGACGATTGGACCTACAGGCGCTACAAGCCCGAGGATGTTTGGGCATTCCAAACCTTGAAAAAACCAGAGGTCCCCATTTCCGACCTCAACCCGGTCGATGCCTTCGTTCGGGCAAAGCTCAACCGGGAAAAGGTCAAGCCTGCGCCACCCAGTCATTTCCGCAACTTGGTCAAGCGGGCCTACCTTGACCTTCACGGTCTTCCACCCACTCCCTATGAAATCTACCAGTTCCGTCTAGCTTGGGACAAGAATCCGCAAAAGGCATGGGTTGATTTGATCGACCAGTTGCTTGAAAGTCCCCATTACGGAGAGCGTTCCGCCCAACATTGGCTGGACGTCGCCCGCTATGCCGATACGGCCGGACTATCAAACGATTACGAACGCTCCAACATGTGGAGATACCGCGACTACGTCACGCGCTCCTTTAACCACGACAAACCCTACGACCAATTCGTCATCGAACAAATTGCCGGAGACGAGCTCTGGGAAGAACAACCCAAGGGCAAAAAGGACTCGCAACTTCTGGTGGCAAGCTCGTTCCTTCGCATGGGACCATGGGACCCCGCCATGGTTTTGAAACCCCAAGCCCGTCAATTGTACCTCGACGACGTGGTCAACTCGGTCGGGCAAACTTTCCTCAGCACGACCATGCGCTGCTTCAAGTGCCATGACCACAAATTCGACCCCCTCTCCACTCGTGATTACTACAGGTTCTACGCAGCTTTTTCCGGAACCCAACTTGCAGAACGTCCCGCTCCCTTTGCCAAAGAAGAAAACCTCCTTGGCCTAAACGAAGGGAAAAAAGCCACTCAAGTCATGCTCGACTTCGCGAAGGAAAAACACCACGAACTTCTGGAAAAACAGGAAGATGCCGCCAAGAAATGGTATGCCCAGAGGGGTAAAAAATATCTCAACGAAGACAAGCGCAGAAGCCTGCCCGACGAAGAAAAGCCTCCCCGTTACGTGGGCTTGAACCCAATCGAACAAGGCAGGCTCAAGGTTCGTCGGCAAGACGATTGGATTTGGTCACGCCGTCTCGAGCGCTACGAACCCCTTGCTCAATCCGTTTACAACGGTCCCGTTCCCAAGTCTCTCAATGCTCGTAAAATGCGTATGCCCGGCAAGATACCCGATGGGCCGTTTCCCGAGTCTCACATTCTCCAGGGAGGCGCGCTCGAAGCTCCCGGAGACCGGGTGCAACCAGGCGTCCTGAGTGCCCTCGGTCTATCGACCTCTGATGACCCCAAGGATCCTTATCTGATAACCAGCGATGCCACCGGCAGGCGATTGGCCTTGGCCAAATGGATTACCCGCCCGGACAACCCTCTTACCGCGCGTTCAATCGTGAACCGAGTCTGGCAAAGGCATTTCGGAAAACCCCTTGCCGGCAACCCGAACAATTTTGGGGCGAAGGGAAAGAAACCCACCCATCCTCAGCTTTTGGACTGGTTGGCGGCCGACTTCGTCCAGCACGGTTGGAAATTCAAGCGACTCCACAAACTGATCATGCTTTCCGAAACCTATCGCCAAGGGACACAGCACCCGCAAATTCGAAGACTCCGTAATGAAGACCCCGAGAACCACCTTCTCGCCTACCGCCTGCCCCGTCGCTTGACCGCCGAGGAATTGCGCGACGGCATGCTGGTAAGCACAGGAGAGCTTAACCGTCATGTGGGGGGCCTACCGGTCATGCCCGAAATCAACATGGAAGTCGCCCTTCAACCCCGCATGATCCAGTTCTCCCTCTCCCCCGCCTATCAACCTTCGATTCGACCCGAACAAAGAAATCGCCGGACGCTTTATGCCTATCGCGTACGTGGACAACCGGACCCCCTTCTGGCGCTCTTCAACCAACCCCACCCCAACGACTCCTGCGAAGAAAGAGTCGCCGAATCGGTCACCCCCCAAGCCTTCAGCCTTCTCAACAGCGACTTGATGAACGATCGGGCCATCGCTCTGGCTTTGCGAGCGGAGAATGAATTCGATGATCTTCGCATGCAAGTCAAGCGGGTGCTTCAATTGGCTTTCGGCCGGGTTCCAGAAAAGAAGGAATGGGACAGACTAGAGAAGTACACGGAGAAGATGAGGGAGTATCATCTCGAGCACGAACCAGAAAAGACCGAGTACCCCACCTCGATCACCCGTTCCCTTGTCGAGGAAGCCACTGGCCTGCCTTTCGACTACAAGGAAATTCTTCCCGCTTTCGAAAACTACCATGCGGACAAGAAAGCCCATGAAGTAAGCCCGCAAACCCGGGCTCTCGCCGACTTGTGTCTGGTTCTCTTCAATGCCAACGAATT
>JAURNO010000366.1 GCA_030830145.1 Verrucomicrobiota bacterium | reverse complement strand
GAAAAGGAGTACCAAAACCTTTCCGATGATCAACTCAAAGCCAAGACGGCTGAATTTATGGAGCGATTCCAAAAGGGGGAATCCCTGGAGGCTATGCTTCCCGAGGCCTTTGCGACCGTTAAGAACGCAGCACGCCGTCTCTGCGGAGAATCTATTTCGGTATGCGATCACCCTCTTCTTTGGGAGATGGTACATTACGACGTCCAATTGATCGGTGGAATGGCTTTGCATGACAGGCACATTGCCGAAATGGCAACGGGCGAAGGCAAGACGCTCGTATCCACCTGTCCTCTTTATCTCAACGCTCTAAGCGGTAAGAACTGTCAACTTGTCACAGTCAATGATTACCTTGCGTTGAGGGATTCTCATTGGATGGGCGCGCTTTTCGAATACTTGGGGCTCACCGTTGGGTGTATTCAAAACAACATGCCTTCCGAACAAAGGCGCCTCATGTACGAGCGCAACATCACCTACGGTACGGCATCGGAGTTTGGCTTCGACTACCTGAGGGACAATGGGATGGCCACCTGCAAGGAGGACCAGGTTCAGCGGGATCACTTTTTTTGCATCATCGACGAAGCTGATTCCATTTTGATCGACGAGGCCAGAACGCCTTTGATTATTTCCGGCCCCATGAGAGAGGACAATCCCTTGCCTTTTGATGAAATGAAGCCCAAGGTGATGAAGCTTTTCGATACGCAGTTGAGGCAGTGCAACAAACTTGCCGAAGAAGCAAAAAAAGCCTTTGCCAAAGAGGATCTTTCCGACGAAGACGCCGACGATGCCACTGCCAAACTGTACCAAGTCAAAAAAGGCATGCCCACCCATCGTCAATTCATGCGGATGATGGAGAAGCCCTCCATTCGAAAAGGTTTTGAGAAATTCGATCTGGAGATGAATTCCGATTACAATAAGACGCGGGCTCATGACCTGAAGGAGGATTTGCACTATGTGATCGACGAAAAAAACCAGCAGGCCGACTTGACTGAAAAAGGCCGTCAGCTGATAAGCCCAGATGATCCCGAAGGCTTCGTTATTCCTGATTTGGCTAGTGTATATGTCGAAATCGAGCGGGACACGTCGTCTTCGGACGACGAGAAACGCCAAAGCAAGGAACAGGCTGAAAATGAGTTTCAACTCAGGAGCGAACGCATCCATACGGTCTCCCAACTCCTGCGGGCTTATGGTTTGTACGAGAAAGACAAACAATACGTTGTCCAGGGAGGAAAGGTGATGATCGTGGATGAGAACACGGGTCGTTTGATGCCCGGTAGGAGATGGAGCAACGGGCTTCATCAGGCGGTGGAGTCCAAAGAAGGGGTCGTCATCGAGAAGGAGACCAAGACCTACGCTACCATTACGATCCAAAACTATTTCAGAATGTATGACAAGTTGGCGGGGATGACGGGAACCGCCGAAACGGAGGCAGGTGAATTTCATGACATATACCGGCTCGGAGTCATGGTTATTCCAACCCACAGGGATTGCGTAAGAAAGGATTTGAACGACTTGATGTTCAAAGGCCGTCGGCAAAAGTTCAATCAAGTGTTGGAAGATCTGAGCGAAGCCCATGAAAAAGGACAACCCGTATTGGTGGGAACCGCATCAGTCGAGTCATCGGAGGTGTTCAGTCGGATGCTCAAGCGGGCCAATATCCGCCATACCGTTTTGAACGCCAAGTTCCACGAAAGGGAAGCGGAGATCGTTGCTCAGGCAGGCCAACCGGGTTCGGTTACGATCGCAACCAACATGGCTGGCCGTGGAACGGACATCAAGTTGGGCGAAGGCGTAAAGGAATTGGGAGGGCTTTTGGTTTTGGGAACGGAAAGGCATGAGTCCCGCAGAATCGACCGTCAGTTGCGCGGTCGATGCGCCAGGCAGGGAGATCCCGGCGCCTCCAAGTTCTACGTCTCTTTGGAGGACGACCTGATGCGATTGTTCGCCAATCAGGGAGCTCTCTCCAAGATGCTTGAAAAGTCATTCGGAGAGGACGAATCCCTCGAGCATGGAACCTTGGATTGGTCGATCCAAAATGCCCAAAAGAAAGTCGAACAGCAGAACTATTCGATTCGTAAACGTCTTCTTCAATACGATGACGTTTTGAACAGGCAGCGGGAAATCGTTTACTCGATTCGAAACGACGTTTTGTTGGAGGATGATCCCGGAAAGATTTTGCTTGAATTGATCGGGGAGGAATTGGACGTTCGATTGGGTGGAGTACCCGAGACGGAGTTCAAGTCTGCTACGGAGAGCGAAATGACCGAGCTGGAATCCGTACTTGCTTCCTGGGTCAACGTAACCTTCCCTCTTTCTGTTCGTCTGGATGAATTGACAGGGAAATCCGAAGACGAGGTGAGGGAGTTCATTCTTGAGAAAATCACCTCGGCCTATGATGCCAAGAGAAAGCTCGAAGATCCGGATCGTCTCCAGGGTCTGGAAAGATACGTCGTGGTGAACGCCGTGGATGTCCATTGGCAGGATCACTTGACGGAAATGGACGAATTGCGCCGCAGCGTTGGTCTGCGTGGTTATGGCCAGAAAGATCCTCTCAGTGAATACAAAAACGAGGCCTTCAGGGCTTTCGAGGAAATGATGGGGGCCATGCGTTCCGACGTATGTTCGGGGATGTTCCGTTCCTCCACCAACCTCGCTGTATTCGAGAACATGCTTTCGACCCTTAACAACGTTGCCAAGACGACTGGCCCCGAAAGCTCGAGCGAATCCGGCTTTGATCAATTCCGGGCATCTCCGGGTGGTGCTCCTGCTCCCCAAGCCTCCGAAGCTCCCGAAATTGCTCCCATTGCCACTCCCGTCGTACGAGACGCCCCGAAGGTTGGTCGAAATGATCCGTGTCCCTGTGGGAGCGGGAAAAAATACAAGAAGTGTTGCGGAGCGGGTGTTGCCGCCTAACCCACGCCTCGATTTGCCAACCCGATCCATGTTTCGGGTTCGATTTGTTCGGGGCGGAGAGTTGGTTCCAATTCGTTGTCTGCGAGCCAATTGAGTATTTCGGATCTCGTGGAATCGTCTTCTTGTCTGGCAATCGAGCCGATTTGCTTGCGGCGTTGAGTGAAAATCCGGCGTATCAAGGCTCTGTCGGGTGCGGGAAAAAGAAAAGGGTCAGGGAGGAGATCCATTCTTGCTAAGACCGAGTCAACAGATGGAACAGGGTGAAAGCATCGCCTAGACACAGAATGAGATTTATCATGGCGGAAGGCTGCGTGCAAAAAGATGGAAAGAGCACTGTAGCTTTTGGTTCCGCATTGGGCCCACATCCGATCGATGGCCTCACGCTGAAGCATGAGGACCATTCGGAAAGGGAGTCGCTCGGTGGCGAGGAGAGACTCGAGCCAGGCAGAAGAAATGGCGTAGGGCAGGTTTGCCACGACCGCATAATCTTCTTGAGCTTGCGGGAGGGAAGCGAGCGGAAGCTTGACCGCGTCACCCTGGGTCAGAGTAAGCCGTTTGTTTTTCGTGTAGTTCTTGAGGGAAACTCCTAGGTTCTCGAACAAGGTCTTGTCAATCTCCACGGCATGTACTTGGTGACCCTTTTCGAGCAGTTTTCTCGTAAGGGTACCTAACCCGGGACCGATCTCAATAACGGGCATTCCCGTGGGCAAATCGGCCATATCCATCGATTTCTCTACAATGTTTCCGTCGATGAGGAAGTTCTGTCCCAGCTTTTTTTTCGGGTGGTGCCCTAGTTCACCCAATAGTCGGGTTGTTTCGGAAGGCGTCAGCGGCATGAGAACTCTACTTTTCGAGAGAAAGTTTTATTCTCGTTCCTTCATTTCGCCTACGAAGTCTTCGGGGTCGCTTGATCTCATGAGCGCTTCACCACAAAGTACGGCATCAGCTCCTGCCGATCGTACCCTCCAGGCATCTTCGGGCTCAAGGATGCCACTCTCGCTGACTTTGACGATTCCATCCGGAATAAGAGGGAAGAGCCGTTCCGTTGTTTCCAAGTCGGTAACGAATCGGGTGAGGTCCCGGTTGTTGACTCCGATTATTTGGGGGTCATGAGCCAAGGCTTTTTCCAGTTCCTCTTCTTCGTGAATTTCATAAAGGCAGTCCATTCCGGCATGGTCTGCGGCTTCCCGGAGAGTTTTCAGTTCTTCGTCGTCCAAAGCCCGGACGATGAGAAGGATTGCGCGGGCTCCTGCCTCCAAGGCTTCCAGGACTTGCACGGGATGAATCATGAAATCTTTTCTCAGGGTAGGTATGGTCCTTTGGTGACTGCGGATGAAGTCATTGACCTCCCAAAGATCTTTCAATTCACCCCCAAAGTACTTTTGGTCGGTCAGAATGGACAAGGCATCTGCATCGGCATTCAGGTAGGATCTTGCTTGGTCCACTGCCGAAATACCATCGGCAATACTCCCTGCGGAGGGAGATCGTCGCTTGATTTCCGCAATGACGGAAAGTTCTTCAGGGTTGTCAAGAGGCTCCGTAAACGAGATTTTAT
>JAURNO010000365.1 GCA_030830145.1 Verrucomicrobiota bacterium | reverse complement strand
GGTCCATTCCTTCCCATTGGGCACCCGGACAGGCATCCTCCATGCGGTTGGCGAGCTACAAGGTCAGCGATGAGGAAGGAAACGAACTTGATTTCTCCGTCACCACTTTCCCAGGAGACGTTGGCGGACTTTTGGCCAACGTGAACCGCTGGCTTGGCCAAATCGGCCTCGAATCAACCGACGAGGAGGGTTTGAAACAATACGTCAGTCCTATTATGATCGATGGTATGACGGCCCAATTGGTCGAAGCTTCTTCTTCCGACAAGACTTTTTATGCGGCAATCCTCATGAGAAACAACAGTTCCTGGTTTTTTAAGTTAACCGGGGGAAAAGCCTTGGCCCTTAAGGAAAAAGAAAACTTCTCCGAGTTCCTCGATTCCGTTTGTTTCCACAAGCCCTGAAATGCAAATGTCGACCAAAAGCAAAACCAAGAAAGGCCAAAGCACTTTAGCCAAACGAAAAGCGCTTTTTCCGTGGCTCGTTCCCCTTGCCACCTTGAGACTGACTCTTACTCTGCTCAGTCTTTCCATGGTGCTCATCTTCATCGCCACCTTGGAGCAAGTGGAAATTGGAATACGCGGAGCTCAAGCAAAATACTTTGAATCGCTTTTCGGCATTTGGCATTACCCAACACAGTTTTGGGGCGGTGAGTCTCTCAACTCTATCCCTATTCCGATTCCAGGTGGCTGGTTGCTCGGAGGTCTCCTGATCATCAACCTGACGGCTGCTTATGTAACCCGCTTTCAGTGGACCATGAAGAAATTCGGTATTCAATTGATTCATCTTGGAATCATTATGCTATTGGTTGGCCAACTGGTTACGCAAGCCATTCAAGAGGAGTCCCGCATGCAGATCAACAAAGGGGAATCGAGCAATTACATAGAACGATTTCACGGGGTTGAATTGGCCCTCATCGACGTAACTGACCCGAAGCAGGAAACCGTCGTAAGCATTCCGCAGGAACTTCTTGAAGAAGGCGGTTTAATTTCTTCGGAAGATTTGCCGTTTCAAGTCAGGGTCAAATCTTTCGGCTCCAATTGCGACTTCGATGTTGTAAGCTCGAAGGACAAACGCGTAGGCGTCAGCAAAGAAGTCGATCAAGGGGTCGGTTTTTCGGCTAATTTGTCCATCAAGCCCAAAAGCGAAGATTACAGTAGCGAAGCGATGAATTTCGGCTACTTGGTTTTCGAATTGACCGACGCAACGGGCAGTTTGGGGACTTGGTTAAGCCTCTCTCACCCCGCAGGAAATCATTGGTGGAAAGAAAGTCCAAAACTAGCCGAACTTGCTTTTCAACCTATCCGACACAACGGCAAATTATGGGGTTTGACCCTCCGGTCTAAACGGGAATACCTGCCCTACTCCATCGAATTGCTGGGAATAGAGAATGAGTTTTACCAAGGCACAGAAATACCTTTCAACTTCGAAAGTGACGTCATGATCAACATGGACGGCAACGAAAGACGGCGTGCCTTGGTCTACATGAACACTCCTTTGCGTCACGAAGGAAAGACTTTTTACCAGTACCAGATGAACAAAGCCGCCGATTACACGGTCTTTCAGGTCATTCGCAACCCGAGTTGGCTCGTGCCTTACCTCGCTTGTATTATTGTTTCGATTGGCCTGCTTTGGCAATTCGGCTTTCACCTCGTTCGTTTCCTGCGGAAAAACTCCATCCAAAAGGCATGAAGAAACATTCTCCCATTCGCCTCGGTATCCTAATCTTCCTCACCCTAGCTGGAGCTTGGGTTTGTTTTTTCCCTTACAAAAAACTCGGTACGGCTTCCCTTTTTGATTTCGCCAAGGGTCCTCCTTCCGCACCGACCGAATCTTTCGACCTGGACGGTTTCTCCCGCATACCTGTTTTGCGTGGCGGTCGTGTCAAACCGATCGACAGCGTTGCCCGAAACACCCTGCTTGTCTTGCGCAACAAAAGGTCTGCTCTCGATCAGAACGATGAAAAAGTCCCCGCCATCGAATGGTTTGCCCGCGTTTTGTTCGCTCCCGAACAGGCGGATCAACTTAAAACCTTCCTCATCGACCACGATCAGGTTCTTGGTCTGATGGGAAAGAAACTTGCCAAGGATGGAAAACATTTTTCTTATGCCGAATTGGAGCCACACCTTGGCGAAATCGAGTCAAGCGCGAGGGAAGCCGGTCAAACCGAACGGGAAAACCAAGACAGCTTCCAGCAAAATGCAATCGAACTTTATCGTGGCCTTTTGCTCTACAGAAAACTCAAGAACACCTTGGCCCCACCTCCCGTCCCTTCTGAAAGCTCGGAGATGCTTGAGGAGATTGGAGTGACCGAAGTCTTTTTCGACCCGGAAAAAGATTCGGATCGCACCGCGGAGTACGAACGTTTTCGAGCCTTGACCGGTGTCGTGGCCGAAGATCCGGCGTTGATTGAAATGGGGAGTTCCGAATTCGCAAAAGTCGTCTTTTTCCTCGACCATTATTCTCGGGCCAATATGTGGTCGGAATTTTTCCCCATTCCTCCGGAAGCCAACGATCCACTCGAAAAATGGCTTACGGTTGGACAGTCTTTAGTTGGTGAGGAACCTCTTGATTCCCAAGAAAAACGCAAGATGGAACCAAGGGTATTCATCTCGACTCTTCGGGAATTGGTTTCGCTTTCTCCTGATGATTTAAGAAAACGCATAGCGACCATCCGGGAAACCGAGAAAATGAATCCCACTGCCCTTTTTGCTTCCCAATACGCCGAAGCCATCAAGCTTCGTCGGGATGTGGATCCCGTCATCGGCCTCTACGAAAAACTTGGCATAAGTTTTCGAGCCAACAATGTCGCGGCTTTTAATGCCACCGTTTCTCAATTGAACGAACTCGCCACCGAAAGAGCAGGCGAAGCAAGCTCAACCCTTCACTTCGAGAAATCTTACAACGGTTTCGAGCCCTTTTACCGCAGTTCCCTTGCTTATGTTCTTATTTTCATCATTGCCTGTTGCTCCTGGCTTGCCGCCACTTACTCGAACTCCGTAGGGAAAAGTGACCGCACGGCCAAAATGCTTCGCGACTGCGCCTACATTCTCACGGGGATCGTCCTGCTCTCACACACTTTTGGTCTCTTCGGAAGAATGTACATCGAGGGTCGCCCCCCGGTTACCAATCTTTATTCCTCGGCCTTGTTCATCGGTTGGGGTGCGGTTCTGCTATGTTTTGCAACGGAAAAATTCCTGCGATTGGGGGTTGCCTCGGCAATGGGCTCCATCATCGGAGCGGGCAGTTTGCTCATTGCCTATAACTTAAGCCTCGATTCTTCGCTTAACCCTACAGGTGATACGATGGAGATGATGAGAGCCGTGCTCGATTCCAATTTCTGGCTGGCAACCCACGTGGTCATCATAACCATCGGTTACTCCACTACCTTTTTAGCCGGTTTCTTGGGAATCGCCTATGTATTTTATCACCTTAAATCCGCTGTATTCCGCAAACCGGAAGGAAAGTTGAAAAAGACTTTGGAATCGATGATTTTCGGAATCACCTGTTTTTCCTTGTTGTTCAGCTTGGTGGGAACGGTTCTCGGGGGAATTTGGGCGGATCAATCATGGGGGAGATTCTGGGGCTGGGACGCCAAGGAGAACGGAGCTCTTTTGATCGTGATTTGGAACGCCCTTCTTTTGCACGCAAGGTTCTCCGGGATCGCTCGTACCAGAGGGCTTGCCACCATCGCCATTTTTGGAAACATCGTGACCGCCTGGTCTTGGTTCGGAACGAACATGCTGGGCGTAGGTCTTCATTCCTATGGCTTTATGGACAAAGCATTCAATTCCTTGATGGGCTTCATCCTTTCCCAATTGGCCATCATTGCCTTGGCCTATGTTCCCGCCACTGTTAAGATGCTGACCAAGCTCAGGGGCAAACCCCTCTCCAATTCCCCGTCCAAGGAGACAGGAGCTTAGTTCGGCAACTCTTTTTTTCGCTTCGCCCGCTTGGTGCCGGAATGCTTTTTCAGTTTCTCCCTGAGGGTTTTCAAAATAGGTTCGGCAGGCCTTCCGAAGGTGCAGGGAAATGACAAGCGTTCGTTAGGCAGTCCCCTGGATTCCACCGTACTTTGCTTCAATACAGCGACGACCAACATTCGGTTGATGTAAGTCTCAAGCTCAAAATCCTTGATCTCATCATGCCTGAAACTTTCCTTCCTCCACCAACTGCGCAGGTGAAAGCCCTCGGAATCAATCTTCAACCGAGACCATTCGAAAAGTTGATCAAGTACGTTCAGAAGTCCTGCCAAGGCAAGAATGATCGTCCCCAACAAACTGATGTTTTCACCAAGAGTTTTCGAGAAAGTACCACTAAGAACAAAAAACAAAGTACAAAGCACAAATTTATTCATACTTCGGTATCGTCGG
>JAURNO010000364.1 GCA_030830145.1 Verrucomicrobiota bacterium | reverse complement strand
GATGTTTGGGGTCATTAATCGAACCGCTTCCTTTGCTCCATTGGTCTGCTTTTTAGTCTCGAAACCGGGCAGGGCGAGCAATTCATCGATCCGGTCGATCCAGGAGCCTTCGAGAAAGTCAGTTTGCGAAGCCTCGAGGTTGGGCATGGCCCGCTCGACGAATTTTTTGACAGGTTTGGATTCACGGAAATTCTCCCGGTAGACCGCGAAGAGAGGGACTCGGGCACCCCAAGTTTCAGCCACGGTGCCATAACCAACCTTTCCCACGACCCCGCTGGATGCCTGTACGATGTCGGGGAAATGGAAGCCCGAGCGGTGGGGAAGAAGAATCAGGTTTTCGGTCCGTTCGAACTGGGAGGAGTTTCCGGTGATCACAAAATGGAGATCCGTTCTGACCTTGAGTTTTTCAAGGAAGGAAAAATCCTGGGGGATGCCACCGGTGGTGATCAGCAGGTAGCGGCTATGCGGGGGCAGACCTAGTCGGTCGAGAACCCGCTCGGGCGGTTCCCTGAATTCCCGGAAGATCGGAGGGACGAGTGGATGCTCTTCCTTCCTTTCGCATATGGGTTCAGTTTGGATACGGATGTCTGCGGAAAGAAAGAGTTCGCGGAGTTTTTGGATTATGGGGCTGAAGCGGAAATCTTTCTTCAAGTAGGAGTCGTATATCCAGTCCCAGGTGAAGTTTTCCACGAGGACGCTGGGGATTCCCATTTCCTTGCCCAAGGCAAGCCCGAGGGGGGATATATCGCAAAAGATGAATTCAGGATTTGATTTTTCTAGTATTCTCCGAGTGTTTTCGAGGGCCGGATCTTGTAAGGCAAGAAACCTCGTGAGCCGCTCGATGCTCTGGTTAAGGTCATGCTCGAAGGGGGATTTTTGGACGAGTCCCACGTCGGTTTCCAACTGATGGACTCGGAAAGTGATTTCAGGAGAGAGGTTTTCAGTCCAAAACCAATCGGGGAGCGTACTGAATAAGTCGAAGGTGAGCCCGGGGTTGATGGAGGCGAGGGTTCGGAGAATGGCGACCGTTCGGGTGGCGTGTCCGAAACCATGTGAGCTTACGAAGCAGGCGACATTGGCGGGAGATGGGAGCGAATCAGCTTCCGAAGAGGAGTTCAAGGTAGACGAGGAGTTGCTCGGCTGGTACGAGTGAGCTGCCTTTTTTCACGACGAGCCTGCGACAGGGTTTTTGCTGGGCCGCCAGATCGAGACTGAGAATTTGATACTTCGAGGTTTTTGAGGCGATGGGTTGAGTGGCGGGCTCGATTCGCAAGGGGATGCCGTAGGGGCCGAAAGAGCAATCCCAGGCACTCACGTTTGTTCCTTTGACTGGTGCTTTGCACAGGGTGGAGTAGCGACGAACGAAATCGGGCGTACGGGTAGAACGGACGCGAACCTTGGCCGTTACTGGGAGCGAACGGAGGTATTCGAGCGGGGTAGCGAAGGATTTCTTTTTGTATTCTGAATAAAAGGGGAGGGGGTCGATGCCAACTAGGTTGAACCCGCTGAAGTTGCCGTGCCGGTTCCTGGTGGTGTATTTTTTCTTGTCGTACCAACTCTGGAAGTTGTCGGTAAGGCGAAGCCCGATTTCGAAGTGGAGGTGGGAACGGTCGAGTGGGATACGGTAGCTTGCGGTGTTTCCCATTTTACCAAGAACTTGGGCGACTTGGACGGGTGAACCAACTTTCAGTCCGGGTTCGACGGATGCAAGATGGGCGTAAAGGGAGTAAAGGGGAGGGTTTAACGTGGTGTGCTCGAGCACGAGGTATTTTCCGTAGGCACTGTATCCTGAAGTTGCATTGAGGTGACGGACGACTCCGTCCATAGCGGAAAATACTTTGTCTTCGGCCCGTCCCCGTCCGTCCCGTTTTAATGGATAAAGATCGAGCCCTTCGTGGAATTTATGTCCGTTGTTGCGTACGCATCCGAAGGCACCGGAGGAAAAGGCTTTGTCAGGTCCGGTTTTTTGAAGGAATGCGGAGTAGCCCATACCTTTGGCGAAGGCTGGGTTGGGCGTGGGCCAAGAGAGCCGAAAGGCCGGATTGCTTGCAAATAGTTGGAGCGAGAAAAGGAGGGGAAGGAAAAGCAACGGGTTCAGTCTGGAAAATGAGAACAAGCGCACGCCTAGCCTTTCTTTGCTTCGTATTCGGCCCGAATGTGAACAAGGGAGGTGTTCAATTGATTATAAAGAAAAAGGGCATTCTCCTGAGGCATGTTGGCGGAAAGTACAAAGGGCAATACTCCGTCGGTTATTCCTCCTTCAATGGGGTGAACTCCAACGATTTCACCTCCCACGACCAAATGAAGCCTTTTCCCAATGTTGCGAATTGTTTCCTTTTGCAAGGTCATGGCGCTCCGGCGGTCAAAGGACAACCAAAGAGCGAACATACGGTCGGAAGGTTCTTCGGTCATGATGTTGGCAATCGTACCTAATTGGACTAACCTGACGTCATACTCGTCCAAAATGGGAATGGGGGCTGCTCCCTCGAGAAAAATGCGAGGTCGCATCGTAATCTTTTCGGGGTCGGACCGGAATTTTCGGCAAGATGTGAGAGCAAGGGCCGGCAAAAGGCAAAAGAGAAGGTTTCTTCTCGTTACTTTTGCAAGATAGCGATGGGTCGGAGAAAACTTGGTTTTCAGAGGGAGGGGAAGTCCGTTTTGACTAGGTTGTTGCATGAATTACTATTTTACCTAATCATCAAATCCATCCGGTTGAAATGAAAAAGTGCGATGAAGAAAAAGTTCCCCTTGCAGAAAAGGTCGGTTTGGCCGGTTTGATTATCGATGCACAGCCTCGATTGTTGGGCGGCGTAGCCAAACCGGAGCGCTTGATCGATTCAATTAAAGTATTCGGCCGTTCCATGGGCTGTCTGAACGTACCCTTGGCTGTAACCGAACAGGTCCCCCATAAACTGGGACCTACGGAACAAGAAGTTATGGAAGCATGCGCAGGGTCGCTCACTCTTTCAAAGGATAGCTTTTCGGCATTCGGTTGCCCGGGATTCGAGGAATGGATCAGCAAGGGTAGGATTGAACATTTGTTGCTCACCGGCATCGAGACTCCGATTTGCGTATACCTGACCGCGGTCGATGCCATAAGACATGGCTTGACCGTAACCATCCTGACCGACTGCGTCGGCTGCCGCAGGGCTGAAGATGGAAAGTGGGCTCTTCGCAAGTTGGAAAACCTCGGTTGCCATCTTCTTCCCTTGGAAAGTCTGCTTTATGCCATGCTCAAGAGCTCCAAGCATGAGGAATTCCGTTCCATCTCCGCACTAGTCAAAGATCGAATGCCTTGATTTATACTCCTCCCTCCTCCTCCCAAACCTCCCAACTCCCAAAAATCTCCCAATATGCTCGCAGAAACCTGCTCGGCTACATTACAAGGTGTGAACGCTCTTCCCGTAACCGTGGAAGCCAACGGCGGAGAAAAAGGTGAACCGAGATGCGTCTTGGTCGGTTTGCCTGATGCAGCAGTCAAAGAATCCTTGGATCGCGTGCTTTCGAGTTTGGCGAACACGGGCTATTCCTCACCGCGTACTCGAGTCACGATCAATCTTGCTCCAGGTGATTTGCGCAAGGAGGGTGCAGCTTTCGATTTGCCCATCGCTCTTTGCCTTCTTGCCGCAATGGGCCAAATGCCGGGGGACGGTTTGAAGGACTTCCTCATTGCCGGAGAGTTGGGACTTTCGGGCGAAACCCGAAGGGTGCGAGGTGGTTTGTCGATGGCCATGCTAGCGGTGAAAGCGGGAAAGAAAGGTGTGGTTTTGCCGAAGGAATCGGCCGAGGAGGCCTGTTTGATGGATGGGGTTGAGGTTTATGCGATGGATTCCCTGGCTCAGGCGGTTTCTTTCTTTTCAGGAGAAACCGAACAGGTGGCCATGAAAAAGTCAGAGAGTCCTTATCAATTGAAACACGATTATTCGGGAGGACTCGATTTTTCGGAAGTCAAGGGGCAGGCGAAGGTACGAAGGGCAGTTGAAGTAGCGGTTGCCGGTGGACATAATTTGATGATGCTGGGACCACCTGGCTCGGGCAAGTCCATGATTGCGAAAAGAATCCCCTCGATCTTGCCTCAGCCTCATTTGGAAGAGTTTTTGGAGATCCTGAACATATACTCCGCAGGTGGAAATGCCTTGATCAAGGAGGGTAAGCCTTTGAGCCGTCCGGTCCGAACTCCTCACCACACGATCAGCGACGTCGGATTACTCGGTGGAGGAACGATTCCGGGACCGGGGGAAATTTCGTTGGCTCACAACGGAGTTCTTTTTTTGGATGAATTGCCCGAGTTCAAGAGGTCTGCGCTTGAAGTCCTTCGTCAACCTCTGGAGGATGGGGAAGTAACCATATCGAGGAGCGCCGGAAAAATAACTTTACCCAGTCGGTTCATGCTGGTGACCGCGATGAATCCCTGCCCGTGTGGGTACTTGGGCGATACGACGAGGGAATGCCGGTGCTCGATGCCCCAGGTTCAAAGGTATCGCGCTCGGGTCAGCGGACCGTTGCTGGACAGAATAGACATTCATGTCGAGGCTCCAGCAGTCAGGGTGGAGGATTTGCAGGTCAAAGAGGAGGGGGAATCTTCAGCGGAGATTCGTGGAAGGGTAGAGAAATGCCGCATGATTCAAAAACAAAGGTTTTTGAATACTTCCATAGTTTGTAATGCCAATATGTCGAATAAAATGATTGCTTCTTTTTGTAGGCTTTCGGATGAAAATATGCATATGTTGAGAGGCGCGATGAATCAGCTTTCACTATCTGCGCGAGCCTATAATAGGATACTCAAACTCTCTCGCACTATTGCCGATTTGGACGATTCCAATGCAATCGAAAAACTACATTTGCTAGAGGCAATACAGTATCGAAGTATGGACCGTTCCGCTATAATCTAAAATCTTTCTTTACAATATACATCTAATTGATAAAAAACAGAAAAAACCTTGAGTTGTATAAGTTAAAAAATATGAATATAGACGATAATGTTAGCATTAAGGAACTCGAAGCCTTAAAGAAAAAAATTGATAAGAAGATTGAAGCAAAAAAGTCTTCAAAGGTTGATCAAAGTACACTTTATGCGTTGATCAAGAAAGATCACGAACGTCATCGGAGGGAAGATGGTAGGAAGGTTTTTCGCGGAGTGGTCGATTACTTGGAGTGTTACGTCAATGGCCTTCCTCCCATTGCAAAATCTGCCTTTTACGAGCGTTTTGGAATCAAGAGTGCGAGAAATAAAATCACTCCGGAGGTAGTATCCGAAGTCAAAGGTTTGCTTGCCAGTGGTAAATCGCTCAAGGAAGTTTCCGAAATTGTCGGGGTATCTCCTGCGAGTTGTCACAAAATCAAAAAAGGCGACTACGATAGTTGATTAACAACGCTTGCTTGAATTTTTCTGAAAAGCCGCGTTTTGATGCGGCTTTTCTTTTGGGAGTAAAGTGATGGAAGTGAAATTTTGCCAAAATGGTTCAAAAAATAAATGGTGAGTACTATTTGAACCGGGCGGAGGCGATTTCCTACATATTGCAAGCCTATCACGCGAAATGGTGCTACGCCAGATGGAGTCGGGATGAGGTTGCTTTTTCCTACGAGACCCAAAGAGGGGAGAGAATGAGATTCTTGGTTTCTGCGTTTAAGACGAAATCAAGCAAGACGGTGCGAGTGAGAAAGTTCGATTTGGATCACTTTTTCGCGAACCAATGATAGAAGTAAGGCACTTAGGGAATGAAGATTCAGGTTTCCTCTTCTTCGTCTGAAAGGTCAAGCTTGTGCATTGTCGTCTCCTCTCCTTTGGAATCAGTCGTGATGACCTTCATGATTTTGCAATCTTTGCCTTGGGCTTGAAAACGGCTTGGTACACCATCCGCCCCAATTTTTTGCATAAGGCCGGGCTTTTTATCGATTTCGACGCACTCGAGCAGATCTTTTCCATTGTAGCCCTGCTCGTGAGAAGTAGAGTAAAGACCATCCGGGTGAACAAAGCAGACAATACGACCGTAGCGGAAAGAACCTCCGCGTTTGTGCCGCACCACGTCGCCTTTCTCGAACGTCTTTTTCTTGAAGAGCATTTTTCGGGGCGTGTATAGCTTGAGCTTGGAGCGTTTAGCCTTGAAGGTTTTCAGTCCATCGCTCCCTTTTTCCAAGGGTGTAAGCTCGTCAGGGTGAATTTCCACGCACTCCAAAGTCGGGTCCCCTGGGTTGTCCTGAAGGATCATGAGTACTTCCCCATAACGCTTTTTAGCTCTTGTGCTAGAGGTTTCTCTGACGTGATCCCCGATCTCTACGTCTCGTATGTTTTTCTTCTTCTTTATTTTATTCACCGGGATAATTATTGTAATGCAACAAGCTATTTGAGAGAGCCCGTTTGCGCCAACCTTTTTTTTCGGCAATCTCCGCAAATACAAAACTTTCCATGACCGTAATCGCCGGGGATGGGCAAATCCATGAAAAGTGAATTGTCCACTTGCTTCTCCGGCTTTTTTGCTGCAGTTCCATTTGATTTTGGAGGGTTGGGTATGATTTTGGGTGTATTCGAATTGTTTTTCGCAACCGTTTTGTTCTTGAGTTGTTGTTGGTACCGTTCCCTTTCGACTTTGCGTAATTCAAAGAGATAGGCGACGCCTTGTTTGAAGTCGGTCTGATCGATATCAATCGACGCGGTCATTCTTG
>JAURNO010000363.1 GCA_030830145.1 Verrucomicrobiota bacterium | reverse complement strand
CCGTTCTCATGCATCAAATCGAGCAAGTCGGTGACGAGGTTTTCATCTTCCTTTTTTGCTCCGGCGAGCCCCAGTTTGGACCCCATCATTGCGAGCCATTTGCCTTTGTACACCTGCTCGAATGCATTCAAAGTATCTTCGGCCATGCCGATCGCGTCTTCCCTTGCTTCATGCATCAGGGGCAGGAGGCTCTCGGCCAGGCGGGCGAGGTTCCATTGGGCTATGTAAGGCTGGTTGGCGTAGGCGTAGCGTCCCTTGTGATCGATCGAGCTGAAGACCGTGTCGGGGGCAAAGACGTCCATGAAGGCGCAGGGTCCGTAATCGATGGTCTCACCCGAGAGAGCCATGTTGTCGGTGTTCATGACTCCGTGGATAAAGCCCACCCTCATCCAGTGAGTGATGAGGTCGGCCTGTTGCTCAACGGCTGCTTCGAGTAGGACGAGGGCTTGGTTTTCCTTCTCCTTGATCTCGGGGAAATGCCGGTCGATGAGGTAGTCGAGGAGTGCTTGGGTGATGGATGTGTCTTCGTGGAGGGATGCGAACTCGAAGGTTCCCACCCGAATATGGGAGCTTGCGATCCGGGTCAGGATTGCCCCGGGTAATTCGTTCTCCCGGTAGACCGTTTCCCCGGTAGTCGCGACCGCCAAGCTGCGCGTGGTGGGGATTCCGAGGGTATGCATGGCCTCGCTTAGGATGTATTCCCGAAGCATCGGACCGAGGGCTGCCCGTCCGTCTCCGCCCCTTGAGTAAGGGGTTCTTCCCGAGCCCTTGAATTGCAAATCAAGGCGTTGACCGGAGGGGGTGAGGTGTTCGCCAAGAATCAGAGCTCGTCCGTCCCCCAGCATCGTGAAATTTCCGAATTGATGGCCGGCGTAGGCCTGAGCAAAGGGTTCGGCACCTTCGGGAACAAGGTTTCCGGAAAGGAGCTTGGTCCGCTCTTCTTCGTTCAGGTTCGAGAGATCCAAGCCGATTTCCTCGGCTAACTTCTCATTGAAGATGACAATCTCCGGTTCACGGACAGGAGCCGGGGATAGCTTGGAGAAAAAGACCCCTGGCAGTTTCGTATAGGTGTTTTCCAATGGGAAATCGGATACATTCATGTTATTTTGGGAACGAATCGTTCGAAGGGGATCAGTTCAATTTCAGGTACTCCACGACATCGCGCAATTGCTGGGCATCCATTCCCAAGCGACTGGCGGGAGCCATGAACGAGGTCTTCACTTGTTTGCGAGATTGGATGTCTTCTTTGGCAATCACGAGATCCTGTCCGCCAAAAACGCGAATGACCAAGGGGTCGCCCTCGGCCTGTACGAACCCTTGGATTTTCTTGTCTCCTTTCACGATGAGTTCCGTACCCTCGAACCCGTGGGAAATATCGGCCGACGGATCGAGGATCGCCTTGAGGATGACGTCGCGGGTCTGCCCGCTTCCCCAGCCGGCCAGAGCCGGTCCGAACTCGACCCCGGCGGATCCGATCTTGTGACAAACGTAGCAGCGTCCGATGAGGGTTTTGCCTTGCTTGGCGTCTCCCTTGAGGGAAAGGATCTCGGTCGCCTTGGGTAGCTTGGTTTCCGGCCCGAATTCCAACGGGGCGAGCCGGTCGACGTAAACGGTCGGCCCGGCGGGTTTGCCCGAGAGTTGATCCTTGGCCTTGTAGGAATTCCAAATTCCCTGATCCCGCTTATCGATGAATACGGATGCGAGCTTGGCGGTTTCGCCTCCTGCATTTTTTGCAATTTCCACCATCGCGGTGGCTGCCTGGGGTGCCTCGATCAAGCTGATGGCAAAGAGCATGGATCGCCTGAACGCATCATCCTTGTCCTTGTCCATTGCCCAGCCCTTCAACTCGTTCACCGCGCTGACCGGGTGCAAGCGCCATACGAGTCCGGCATATTTCGCGTCGAATTTCTTCCCCGAGGCCTTTTCTCGTATGGCGGCGTAGACCTTTTCCTCCTTGTCGGTGCAGCCTATGCCGAAAGCTTCCACGTAATAACGGTCCTTTCCGTCGTACCCGTCGGCAATCTTGAGAAGCAGGTCACGGGATTTTTCAAAAGGTACGTAGCGCAGGGCCAAGGCCACTTCCCTACGGACAAGAGGGGAGGAGTCACCGGCTAGTTTCTTCGCATGTTCAAGAACCCGGTGGTTCTCGTGCCGGAGTGCCCGGAATGCGCAAATGCGCGCTTGGGGATCCTTGTGCTTGAGACGGGACTCGACGATTGCCAGGCCTTCGGGTCCGAGTTTAGCCAGCAACCAAGTTGCCCGGGCCTGGATAAAACTGTTCGGGTCACCGAGCAATTTCTTGACTGAGGGAATTGATTTTTCTCCCGCTGCCTCGAGGCGGGCCCGTCCGAGCTCCCGTACATTGGGTGACGGGTTACGCAAGGCGGCAATTTGTCCGCTTGTGGTGGAGAGGTCGAACTTGGGGACGGATAGTTTGGCCCCCTTGGGTGCGATCCGGTAAATCGCCCCGGTCTGTCCTACGTCCCGCGTGCTGTGGCCGCCCACCCGGGGATCGAACCAGTCGGCGACGTAGATTGCGCCGTCCGGACCGACCGTGACGTCACTCGGGCGAAACAAAGTGATGTAACCGATTTGACCGCCTGCATTCCGGAAGTCGGCGCCGGCGAAATTTTTCTTCGGGTTACTGGTGATGAAGATGTCGCGCTCGGGCAGGGTGATCCCCGCTCCCTCGGGTTTCGGATGGTATCCGAACAAGGTATTGCGGGCGGGTTCGCAACTGATGACGTATCCACCGAAGCGGTCTTCCATGATCCCGTTCTCGTAAAAGGCGATTCCGGTGGGCGAACCGCCCCCGTAGACGTCACCGGCCGGTACCGTGCCCGGGTCTTCCTGTCTCCACTCTCCGACTTGCGTGGTTTGTCCGGGCATGATGTCGGCCCGCCAATTGCGCTTCCCGTTGCGGGAGGCGAATCCCATGTTCCCGTATTCCATCAACCATGCCGTCCGGCTGGCCGGCGGATCGTCGTTGTCGTTTTGGAAGACGTCCCCGAACGAACTGATCGCCTGTTCGTAGGAGTTGCGGAAATTGTGTCCGATGGGGCGCAAGCCCGTACCGTCCGGGTTCACGCGCAGGGCGACTCCGCCGACGTAGACCTGTCCGTCTCCGCTGGGCAAGCCCGACACGTTTCTCGAAGAATAAAAACTTCCTGCGTTCAATTGCCAACCTTCCTTGTCGGTGACTTTCGCTCCTTTGTTCCCATGGTTGAAATAGTACTGTCCGTTCGGGCCGACCGTTACCGAGTGGAGGCTGTGGTCGTGGTTGTTCCCGTCGAACCCGGTGAGCAAGACTTCGCGTTTGTCCACCCCCTCGTCAAATACGGCATTCCGGTTAACGTCGGTGTACACAATCAAATCGGGTGATTGGGAGACGATGATCCGGTTGTCGACCACGGCAATCCCGAGGGGGGAGATGAATTTCTTTTCCTGAACGAAGATGTGTGAACTCTCGGCAACGCCGTCTCCGTCCTTGTCCTCGACCACGACGATTCGGTCACCATCGGGTTGGGTTCTTCTTCCCCGGTAGTTGCGTCCCTCCGCTACCCAGATTCGTCCCTTGTAGTCGATGTCCATGTTGGTCGGGTTGTAAAAGAGCGGAGACTTTGCCCAGAGGGTGACCTCCAGCCCCTGTTCGGACATGACAAGCTGGTCGGGCGGGTAATGATCGATGCTCGGGGCAAGCCCGCGCTCCTTGGCCGAGGCCTTGGATATGCTTCCGATATTCGGTGGCTTGTTGAACACTAAAAATTGCACGCTGGTCTTGGAGCCTCCCTGCTGCTTGCTCCCGCCGTCATCCAACCCTCCGCGGGCGAGAAACTGTACATACTTGTGGCCTTTGGGCAGTTCGTAGTGGATCACGCTGTTGGCGTGCGCTCCAATTCCGTAGGAAACCGGCTTGCCGTTTATTTTCATGGGGTTTCCCCCGCAGTTCTTGTTGATCCTGACTCCTCCCCAACCGGTGCTTGCGGACTTCCACTTGAGGTCGGTCAATTTGGTTTCCTTGCCCAATGAGTCAACGAGTCGTGGTTGCGCCCAATCCGCCCAGTCGCAGGAGTGAGAATCTCCACCGTCGGCCATGACCAGGTAAAGATCCTTGGCTCCCTTGACGTTGGCTTTGACCTCGGCAGCGTGTCCCTTGGTTTTGGTGGTGATCACCTTGCTGGCAAAAAGCGCGTCTTTGACGTCGAGCGATTTGGTCTTGGACCAAGCGGCGAAAGGAATAAGGCACAGCATTGCGAACAAGGGAAACAGGGCGATGGGATGGCAATATCTCATGCAGTCTTTTTTATGATGGTTGCACTCATTCTCAACAACAAAGACAAGGGCAGTTCATTATGTAAAAAGGGTGTTCAACAACCTAGGCTCGATCCGAACCAATCACTCTTGGGTTGAAGACCGGTGCATTTATCTGTGTCTTGTGACATCTATGCGAAAGACTACAAGCTATCCGAAAAAACCTTATTCATGCCTCTCAGGACTTTGTTTTCTTGGGCTACTGGTTGGTGGATGCGTTTCCAAGGAGGATAAACTCGATTCCACTGAACTCGAGTTGGCTGATTTTACAAGTGACGGGTGCAGCTTGTTCATCGACGGAACTTTCGAAAACCCCGAGCTCTGGAAAGAATGTTGTCTGTTGCACGATATGGCCTACTGGAAAGGAGGAACGGAGGAGGAGAGAAAGCAGGCCGACTTGGCGTTCAAGGCGTGCGTGGAGAAAAAAACCGGAGATCCGATTCTGGCGAACCTGATGTACGAGGCGGTCCGGGCGGGTGGGGCACCTCACTTTCCGACTTCATACCGCTGGGGATATGGTTGGCCGATTGGCAGGGGGTACCAAGCCTTGACTCCGGAGGAAGAGAAACTGGCCGAGCAAAAGCTCAAAGATTACCGACCAAAAACTAAATGAGCTGAATGTACCCTATGCAGTCCGTTTTCCCTTGAAGTTCGGATCGAGCCATTCGGAGACTGAGACCAAGTCGGCCATTTGCCCAATGCAGTATACGACGTCGCCGCTTTGGAGAGTGGAGTCGGCCAACCGATGAAGCAGTAAGCCTTCTCCCCGCTTTATGGCAATGATGAGCACACCAGTCTTTTCCGCCAAATCCATTTCGCGTGGTGATTTGCCTTCCGCCCGACTGCCGTCTTCCAGGAGAATGCTTTCCACGGTGAGCGCCTTGAGTCCGAGGTGTTCGTCCAAGGGGAGTGGAGCTTCCTTGAAGATCCGGTCGGACTGCATGGTCTGGGAACGGGCAATCTCGATTTCCCGCAAAATGAGGTTTCGTGGAACCTCCAACTGCCTGAGTACTCTCGACAGAATTTCCAAGCCCCCTTCGATTTCACAGGCTACCATTCCAGCTGGATCAAACTTTTTGAAGTCGTCGATTTCAGAAACATATTGAGACCGGACGAATACGGGTGTCTTGATGGAAAGGCGATTGATGGTAGCAAGGACCCGCTCGGCAGCCTTGTGATCGTTGATCATGACGACAACTGCTCGGGCGGATTCGACGTGAGCGTGACCAAGCGCTTCCTCGCTTGTTGCATCCGCGTAGTAGACTGGGTCGTCCCGGTCTTTGCCCTTGGCGACGTTGTCGGCATTCATTTCCAAGACGATCACTTCGATCGATAGGCTCCTCAGGCTGGCCGCCAACAATTGTCCGGACAACCCGTAGCCGATGATGACGACGTGATCGGAATGCCCGACGGTTCTTTCTTCCAGTTCGTCGGCGCTCCGCGAACGGAGCAACTTGGCAAGCGGGTCGAGAGCCCGTTCCCCGGCTGTGAAGTGCGGAGCTTTGTAGACCATGAGGGGGGTAAGAAACATGCTGATGATCCCGGCATTGAGGATGGGGGCGACGGTGATTGGGTCCACTACGCCTTCCTTGCCCGCAACCTGAAGGAGGATGAAACTGAACTCGCCGAACTGGGCAAGTCCGACCCCGGCCAACCACGCCGCCCTGGGAGGAAAGCGCATCAGGGTGGCCGAGATGGTGGCGATCAACCCCTTGCCGAAAAGGAAAGCGAGCAGGAGAAGTCCGGTCAAGACGGGCTTCTCGAGCATGAGACCGAAATCAAAGAACATTCCGATGGATACGAAAAAGAAACTCACGAATACGTCCCGCAGGGGAAGAATGTCTCCCATGGCCCGGTGCCTGAAATCAGTGTCCGCCACGATCATACCGGCGAGGAATGCGCCCAAAGCCAGGGAGAGTCCGGTAAGCGAGGTCAGGTAGGCGGTTCCGATGCACAGACAGAGAACGGTCAGTATGAAGACCTCGTTGCTCCTTCGGGCCGCGACCACCCGAAAAACGAAAGGAACGAGCTTTCGGGAAACAACCAAAAGAGCGATCACCACGACAACAGCTTTCCCCATGGCCACGCCGAGTTGTTTCCAAGAATCGGGGTTGTCCAACCCTTGGGAAAGAATGGGGATGATCAGAACCATGGGAACGATGCAAAGATCCTGAAAGATCAGGGTGCCCACGATGAAACGGCCGTGAGGCGCGTCCAATTCATTCCTTTCGTTGAGAGTACGCAGGACCAGGGCCGTGCTGGAGAGCGCGAACACGAAACCGTAAACGATTGCTTCCTCCGTGGGAACGCCGAGCCAAACAGCGACCCCGGTCGTGACCAAAGCCGTGGCGCCTACTTGGAGGAGTCCGCCCAAGGCAACTTGTTTGAAAATATTCTTGAGGCGTTTGAGCGAAAACTCCAACCCGATGGTGAAGAGCAGAAACACCACCCCGACCTCGGCGATTACCTCGATGGCCTCAATGTCACTTGCCAAAGAGAAACCGTGTGGCCCGACGAGGGCGCCGGACAAAACGAGACCGGCGACTACCGGTAGTTTGAAGCGCCCGAGAACGACCGTGACTAGCACGCTGACCGTGGCGATGATCGTGATTTCTTCCAAGAAGTGCATCGTGGGTCTTTGTCATGCACGAAGCTTGCCCAGTCGAGCTTTTATGAAAAAAAGGTTATTAATCGGGCCTGAATCATGGATTGGGTTGTCTGTTTAGAATAGATTACGTAGATTTTCCAAGTGAATGCGTCCTCCAATGATTCTGCTTCCAGCACAAAGCATCGGGTTGCTGTGATCGGAGGAGGTGCGGCCGGGTTCTTCGCTGCGATTTCAACGGCCGAACTCAATCCATCTGCGGAAGTGGTCCTCTTTGAGTCGGGGAAAAAGGTTTTGCGTAAAGTGAAGGTTTCGGGGGGAGGGCGTTGCAACCTGACTCATTCTTGCTTCGAGCCGGCGGAGTTGGCCAAAAGGTACCCGCGAGGGAGCAAAGAATTGAGGAGCGCTTTTCACCATTGGCAACCCCGGGACACCATCGAATGGTTCGAAGAAGCGGGTGTGGAAACCAAGACCGAGTCGGATGGTCGTATGTTTCCGGTCACCGATTCTTCCCAGACCATCGTGGATTGTCTTTGGGGGAAAGCCCGCAAACTGGGTGTCGAGGTTCGGCTCGAGCGTGGCATCACTGGAATCGAGCCGACGGACGAAGGTCGATGGCTCATCGATTCGAGGAATGAACGACGGGAGTCTTTCGACAAAATATGTATGGCTGCGGGTTCCTTGAAGAGCACCGGTTTGGACGGTTTGATCGAAGGACTGGGGCATCGGATCGAGCCTTTGGTTCCATCTCTTTTTGCCTTTAACGTGAAGGATCCGAGGATTGCGGGCTTGGCGGGTCTTGCCGTGCAGGAGGCGAGCGTACGGATCTTGCCCAAGGGCAAACCTCAAAGCGGTCCGCTCCTGATTACCCACCGTGGAATGAGCGGGCCGGCGATCCTGAAACTTTCCGCATGGGAAGCCCGTACTTTTGCCGAGCATGATTATGATCTCGAGGTCGAAGTCAATTGGTTGCCTGAATGGAAACGCCAACAGGTAGTGGAAAAGTTCGAAGAGTTGCGCAAGCGAAAGGGCGATTCCTTGGTCAAAAGCAAGGTGTTCGAGGAGATTCCGAGAAGATTGTGGGAAAGCCTGTTGTCTGCAGTTGGCGTTCAGCCCGAGAACCAGTGGGCCCGCTTGAAGAAGGCCGGCGAAGATGGATTGGTCAAGGAATTGACCGCTGGGCGCTTTGCAGTGAAGGGAAAGACGACGAACAAGGAAGAGTTCGTAACCTGCGGAGGGGTGTCCTTGAAGGAAGTGGACTTTCGAACCATGGAGAGCAAGCAACGCAAGGGGCTCCATTTCGCGGGTGAGTGCCTCGACCTGGACGGCATCACCGGAGGTTTTAATTTTCAAGCGGCCTGGACGACCGGACGAATTGCCGGTCGGGCGATGGCGGGGGTAGGGGAGTAGGTTTTCTTTTCGATTGCCTTTGGATTATTGGTTCCTGTTCTGTATTCGAATGACCATCCAAAGACGTTTCCCAGCAATCCTTTTGCTCTTGGGGTACGCCCTTTATTCGGCTCCACCCTCTTTTGAGATATCCAAGATCCCGGATGGCAACTTCGCACCCTTGGGTAAGGAACTTTCTCAGTACGTAGACGTCTTCGGGATTCCCGTCTTGGCCACCAAGTCGACTCCTTCCGATAAGGTCAAGCACGCGGCGATCGTCTTGGCCGAGTACCTGGACAACGACGAGAATGGACAACCCGACAACCCCTTGGTTCTCGCCACCATGTTGAAAAGAAAGGCCTTTTTGTTCATGACCAAAGACGAGCGAAGTTTGGACCGATTTGATTTCGAGCTCTTCGTGGAGCACGACTTGCATCATGGTCAGGGGCAGTTCGGAACCGAGACCAACCCGGGGAACGGCGAATTCGACGCAACCCTTGAAGAGGTCCTCCACTTAATCACTCACGAAGGGTACGCCCATGCTTACCCTGAAGTCTTCGGGGAACGGCCCGGAACGGTTTTGGCCGCTTGCTTGGACCGTGCCCGCGGAGGGCATTTCAAGCGGGTGCCCGGCCGCTACCCCGAGGGGGCATGGTTTACCTACGACGACCGGACCTGCGATTACGGATGCCAATGCGCGGAGTATTTGTATTGGGCCATCACCTCGGTTCTCGGTGCCCAGAACAGCCCGAGGCGGATTCGGGATATCCGTCACGAGTGGAAACTCTACGACAAGGAGTTGGTGGAAAAGTACGACCCCCATGTTTTTGCCCTGATCACCGATCCCAAGTACAAGCTCCCATCCCGTTTGCCCGATGGCAAATACCGTTGGAAACAGTCGAAGTCCAAATAGCTGATTTTATGAAGAACCTGCTCCTTGCCCTGACGTTTGCATTTCCATGCCTCCTTTGGTCTCACGAAGGACCCGATCCCCTTGGTCATTGGAGGGTCCGGG
>JAURNO010000362.1 GCA_030830145.1 Verrucomicrobiota bacterium | reverse complement strand
CTTTCCCTCAAGTACAACGAAGGCATTTTGGAGATGCCCAAGACACCGAGGAAATGGATCAACGAACAAATCAAGTTATGGAACGTGAAATCAATTGGTATTACCCGTGAGATTTGTTACCGCTTGGCGGAAATCCCACACCATCATGACGATCCCATTGATCGATTGCTTATAGCCACTGCTCTTACTGAAAACCTGTACCTTATGTCCGGTGAAGAGGATATGAAAAAATACCCTGTATCACTCCTTTGGTGATCATGTCATTCGGTCAGGCGCCGAGGAATCCATTCCGTTAAAGTTTTAAGCTTACTGGTCTTTGCCAATTTCAATGACCTCGCAGGCTCTGCTTTGACCAGTTCTTCGATTCCATACCACACCATCAAAGGAAAAATTGGGTCATTTCTTAAATCCTCGAAGGTGGAAAGAATTCTTACAAGTTTCCAACGAGCGGGTTCGGATAAGTTTCTCAAAACGGATGCGAAGTGTAATCGTACCAAAGCGGATTTTTCCGTGGCTGCCCGTTTCAAGATCGCTTTGCTTGCAATTTCGGATGCCTTTCCGCCGTCAACCAATAGTTTCATTGCCCAAATACGAATGTGTTCATCTTTGTCATTCACCATTTCGATCAGTTCTTTTTCCTTGAGGTTTTCCGTTCTATGAAGAGCCCACAAGGCTTGTAAGCGGGCTTCGGGTTTGCCCCGATCTTTTGTTTTCCTCAGAGAGTCGATGGTCTTTGCATTGATTCCGGGATTGCTTGCCCTTTCCTGAAGCAAGCGAGCCGAGTGTCTGACGATTTTCTTATTCTGGCTTTGCAAAAAATTGGCTAGTTCTCCGGACGATCTTTCAGCCAGATTACGTTCCTTGGGTTTTTGTTTGCCGTAGGTAATCCTGTAAATGCGTCCAGAGGTTCTGTGAACACCGTCGTTCTCATGACACTCCCCGACGTCGGACCAATCGAGCAGGAAAACGGTACCATCCATATCGTAATCCAATTCCACTCCCCTAAACCATAGATCGTTCACTTTCAAAAAGTCCCGCTCATGCTTGGCGACGTAACCCGCTCCGGCCCGTTCGATTCGGTCGCAGTTAATACGCCTTCCATGGAAATTTGCGGTGAATACTTTTCCTTTGTATTTGTCCGGCCATTGAGCTCCCTGGTAGATCATCATTCCGCAATGGGCGTGACCGCCCCCCGCCTGGTCGGTACTTAGGGACATCTTCTTTTTTACGTCCTTGGCCGCTTCCTTGCCCACGTCCCAGTGAAAATGATCTGCCTGTTGTTCGATCAGCCCATAGAGACCCGTCCGGAAATGCTGACCGTACATTCTCTTGAAATAGGCTCCCGGCAAACCGTGCCAGAAATGCCCAATCACCGTATTGATAAAAAAGAGTTGTCCGTGCCGGTCCCAGTCATGTCCCCAGGGGTTGGTTGTTCCTTCGCAGACCACTTCGAACTGTCTTGTCTTGGGGTGTAGTCTCCATATCGAGCACTTCAATTGGGTTCTTTTCTCCTTTGGCGAGCCAGGTGGACCAACTGTCGACAACGCTTGTATTCCATGCCTCCCGTACAACCAGCCGTCGGGGCCCCATTTGAGACCGTTGACCATGTTGTGGCGTACACTATTGTCATTCCACCCGTCCAGAACGACCTCGGGTTCTCCATCGGGAACGTCATCCAAATCGGCATCGGGAATGAACAAAAGGTTGGGAGCGCAGGTAGCCCAGACTCCGCCGAAACCTACCGTCAGCCCCGTCAGTCGCTGCAGGTCATCGTGAAAAATGGTTTTCTTGTCCGCCCGGCCGTCTCCGTTGACGTCTTCGAGGATCACAATGCGGTCCCGTAATTTCAGGTCGAAATTGGTACGGGCTTCCGCATAGGTGTAGCACTCCGCTACCCACAAACGGTTTCGGTCGTCGAATGCCATTGCGATGGGTTGCCGAATCATGGGTTCGCTGGCAAAGCAGTTGATTTCGAAACCATCGGGTAGGCTTATTCCAGCCACCGCTTCTTCGGGGGAGGGGAGGGTGAGGTCCGTTTTTTGCGTGTTGGTCGGGGTGGGGAAGTTACCCCAAAGAAATCCTTGGGCAAGGAAAGAAAGCAGGCAGGTCATGCCGGTGAGTTTACAAAAGGTCATGGTCGAAAGGGAATAGAATGAAATGAGTGGGTGGGTCTTCCCTAAGGTAAAAGCGCTGGGAGCGACAAAGCTAAAAAGCCACAATCAACCGAAAAAACCCGTGAAGGAAGACTGTTGTCTTGCTTGTTTAGGACTCTCAGGAGCCACCTTTCGGCTGAACTTTGGCAGCCGATTCCCCCGTGGGCACGAGCTCGATTCTCAGGCCCTCCGATTTTCTTTTCGCCCGATCGATGGAGAAAGTGAATGCGCGGGTTCCGGAAGGTAGATTCAAGGTAGAGGAAGGATCCTTGATCTCTTTGCCGTCCACCCAAAGACGAAGGCCATTGAGCTCGTTGATCTTGAGCCGGACGGAGCCAGCTGCCTGAACCTCAACGAAGCCCCGGGCGAAACTCATTTCCTTCTCTCCCATCTCTGCGTTGGGTAGGATTCCATTGACCAAGCTGTATACGCTTCTCCAGGATTCGTTTTCATCAGGGGCATTGGCTTCCGACGAGCTCACCATCCATTTGCGGACGACCGGGCTTTCGTCGTTGGCATAGGGTCCGGGCTTCCCAAGCACGGAAACGAATTTTGCGAGGTCGATGAATTCGCTGCGGGTTTTCAGTTGGTCGGCGAGTCCGGCAGGCATCAGAGAGGGCATGGGCTTGATCTTGCGAACCTCGGCCATCAATGCTTTGCGTTCTTTTCCTCCCAGTGAGGAGTCGCGAATGATGACTTCTTTGTCGCTTTGGTAAATGATCGACCCCATGAGGACTGTTCCGTCTGCGAGAGTGATAAGCTTGTTCTCGTAGTGCTGGGCGATGGCCTTGTTCGGCTCGAGAATGGCCTCCACGACATAGGTGGTATCGGCAGCGGTACCGACGGCCACCAGGTTGGGCCCGATTTTCGGTCCGACATTGCCGATTGCATGGCAGCTGACGCAGGCTAGAGCCTGTCGCCGGTAGACGAGTTCGCCACGGATCGGATCACCCAGACGATCGACCTCCGAGGCAAGAGCCTGACGGTCCTCCTTCAGAAGAATGGCGCTTAAGGACTTGGGTAGATCGGGGCGAAACAACCTCTCCAGTTGCCTGGAAAGCTGACCGCTCTTGCGGTGGTACTCGGCAACCTTGTCCTTGACTGAGGGATCGATCGATTTTCCGCTCAGAGCTTTGGCCAAGACCGTGTTTGCGTTGGATCTGCGGTTGAATGCTTGAATCAAGGCCACTGGATCATGGTCTCCCAAATCTTGAGTAAAAAGACCGGAGGCAAGTTCAGCCGCTTCCTCGGCACTTGTTTCCAGGATCCCGAAAATCGCAAAATATCGCTCCATCGGCTTTCCTTTGCCGGCCAAGTCGAGCAGGGTTTTCTTTCCTTCCCCTCCGCGAAGTTGTCCGAGGGAAACGGAGGCGGTTTGGCGCGAGGAGGCAGGGAGTTTTGGGTCGAGCAGGATTGAGAGAAGATCCTTTTCGGACCCCTTGAGCTGCCAACTCCCAGGTTGGCGATGGCGAGGGAGGCAACCTTTTCGTCCTGATCGCGAATGAGCTTGCGAAGAGGGCCGATTCGTTGGCCAAGGGAAAACTTGCCTTTTCGTCCGATCCGAGCCAGTGCATCGAGTAGGGCGACCCGTACCTCGGTCCCGAGCTGTTTCGTAGCTAAAACATCTACGATCATGCGCGTTTGGCGGACGTCGGCATCAGGGATAAGCCGTTCGACGATCTGGTTGGTTTCGGAAAGGGAGGGGGATTTCTTTCTGACATATTCGTTCAAGCGCTTCTCGAAACCGAGCCCGGCGGCCTCCTCGGCAAAGTCTCGATGAGCGGGTTTGGCAAAGGAAAGTATTCCTTTTTCGAGGGCGGGCCTCCAAAATTTTTCGAGAGCAGTCACGGTTTGGGTAAGAGCGAGGTCGATGAACTTGTCCCTTGGATGGTCAAGCGACCCAAGAGCCGCGGAGAAGGCCTCCGATCTGGGGACGTACCCGGCCGAGAGGATCGCCTCCATGCGTGTCCGCGGAAAGGGGTCGGATGCGGCCTTGGCGAGCAGGGATACTGGATCACTCAAGTCCCCGTGCCAATAGCGGAGGATGCGGGCCCCCGCGGATCGGGCGTTTCCATTCTTGCTTGCGAGGACCAACTTGAGGATTTTCTCATTTGGTCGCTCGATGTTCTGGCAGGCCCACATGGCTTCCACGAGATGATGAGCATGTTCGGGACCCTTGGGGTCGAGTCCGTCCACCCATTTCGAGAGGGCTTGCAAGACGGGCTCGGGTTGGAGTCCGGAGAGAGTCAGGCGGGCTTGGTGCCTGGTCCATGCCTCGGGGCTTTTCAAGTGATCGAGTAATTCGGGCAGGGGCGCGTCGACTAATTTCGGCTTGGGCGAAAGTGGGCGGTTCTTGGCCGTTATCCGCCATATCCGGCCGTGGTCCTTGTCGCGCCGGGGGTCACGGAAGTTGTGCTTGGCGTGGTTGATGATCGGGTTGTACCAATCCGCGACGTAGACGGCCCCATCCGGTCCTACCTTGCAGTCGACGGGCCTGAAGTTTGGGTGCTTGGAGGAGATCAGGGGAGGGAGAACGTTTGCCGAAAAGCCCGCTCCACTGTCCGTGAACTCGTAGCGTATGATCGACCGACTCTTGAATCGGCAGGTAAGCAATTGCCCGCGGATATCTTCGGGCAAGTGGGTGCCCGTAGCGAGGTCTCCCCCGCATTGTTTTTCAGTACTGATCAGGTGATTGAGCCGGATCCGTTGGCCGCTGTTGCCGGTCGCGGGAGAAAGATAGTGGACACGCGGATTATCCACGAAGAAGGATTGCCCCCATTTGGTAAAGACGTGCCCCCAAGGGTTACCCACTCCAACGCTGGCAAAAATCCGCAAGTCTCTTGTTCGCGGGTTGTACTGGTAAACCCCTCCGTTGTAATTACGAACCATTCCGTAGGCCGTTTCCACTTGGGTGTGCAGAAAGATTCCTTCCTGGAAATAGATCCAGCCGCCAGGCCCTCTCCGCCAGGCGCTGACCGAATGGTGGCTGTCTTCGATGCCAAAACCGGTCAAGGGCAGTTCCTTGACGTCCGCGACGTCATCCCCGTCCGTATCCTTGAGAAAGAAAACATCCGGTGTCTGGGCCACGAAGCAACCCCCATTGGCCAATTCGATCCCCGTCGGCATATAGAGTCCATCGGCAAAGACGGTGGATTTATCTGCCCGGCCATCCCCATCGACATCTTCGAGAATGATGATCTTGTCATTGGCGACTTCCCCCGGCTTGAGTTGTGGGTAGGCCCACGAGCAGGCAACCCAGAGACGACCTCGGTTGTCCCAGTTCATATGGATGGGGTTGGCCAGCATGGGCTCTTGGGCAAAGAGGTTGACCTCGTACCCGGGAAGTAGATCGAAGTTTTCCTTCTCGACCTGCGGGTCGTGGTTTTCGATTAGTTCGAGGTCGGCGTTGGCCAAGTTTCTCTTGCTGATCCCTTCGGAACCTTGCCCAAGGAGAAGGGTTGGTAAAAGGATGGTGAATAAAATCAGGTTTAGTTTCATGCTCTAAAATATTATTGGCGGATCAGTTGCCATCTTCTGGTTTTGGGAGAGCGGGTTTCCCTTAATTCTGCGTCCCTTAGGATTGCCAACTCATTGAATCGAATCACCTCGTCGGGTAGAGCCGCTCCGGCGGGGGATTTCTTGCGTTCCCCCACAATGTGCACTTGGTTGAGAGCTTTCCAACTATAGGTGAACTGGAGGTTCTTGTCGTTGATCTTCATCCGAAAGGCCTCGGCCTCCCGATGGGCGGGTGACTGATCGATTGGTAGACCATTCGACCATTCCAAATGGGTCCCCAGGGCAACGACCAAGCCATCGACCTGGAGGAGATATTTCCCCGGGGACAAGTCTTTGACGACTAGGAGATCTCGGGATGATTGAAGCTCTTGGTGGATCTGGCCTGAAACCGGAGGAGGAAGTTGGGGTGGAGTTTTCTCAAGAACCGAGAACGAGAATCGCAACTTTTTATCATCGGAATCAATTTCGCCGATACTCAAACCTTTACCCTCCGACTCCAAAGTTTTGGCGTTGATTTTTAGAAGCCAGGGAGGAGTCGGCCGAATCAGGAAGTCGGCCACGGTGCGGGCGGTCGCCCAATATCCGTACTCATTGAGACGGATTCCGTTTTCGGTGATTCGAGGAGCGTTCCTATCCCCGAGCAAGGCTGCAGTCACTTCATAAAGATTGATGAAGGGAATTTTTTCCTGCGAGCAAACTTGCTCCATCGCCAAGGCATAGGTTTTTATGTCCTCATTGCGTTGATCGGTATTGGGAGTCGAGGGGCCGAGATCTTCTTGGGCGATCGGGGAGACAAGAACAAGGCGGACCGCAGACTTGCCGTTGTACTTCATGCCCTTGTGCGTAGCGAGGAAAGCCTTCAGGTTCTTTTTGAATTCGCCGATGCCGTCCATGCCGTCAAAGGATTCACCCATGCCGAAACATGCGATAATCAGGTCGGTTTTGTGTTCGGAGAGGGTATCCTTCTCGCTGACGAAATTAGTCGGTCGGTCGCGGACTGTCAGGGTGTCGCCTCCCCATCCCAGGTTGCGAATGGAGATTTCGTTTCCACTGGTTCGTTGCAAGAGAAGGGTTTCGAGGTAGCCGTGAAGCCTGAGTTGATCCGCATAGGTGTTTCCCACGATTGCGACCCGATCTCCGGATTGCAGGGGTGGGGTCGCGAATGAGAGGGTGGTACAGGCGAAGACAAAAGCCAATAAAAGCAATTTTTCGAAAGTGGGCATTCTCCGAGACTAGAAGCTAAACGATTTTCGACAAGAACGAAGACGGTTCTGTCCAAAAATTGAGCTGGAACTTATCTAGGAATTTTTTCCCGCACTTGACCCTCGAACCTGAGGGAATAAGTTAAATCTCATGAAACCTACAATCCAACTTATCGTTTTTGCCTTCTTGTTTTTTGGAGTCTTGTCCCTCTCCGTGGTTCCCAATGCCCAAGGAGCCAAAAAAAAGAACAAGGACAAGGGTGAAGGCGAGACGATCTTTGACTTCTCGGAAGAAAACCCAGGAGAGAAGTGGATCACGGTGAACGACAACGTCATGGGAGGTAGGTCCAAGGGAGGTTTCTCATTTAAAAAGAAGAAAATGGTTTTTTCCGGTTCGACCAATACGAACGGAGGTGGGTTCTCTTCCATCCGGACTCAACCGATGGACCTTGGCTTCGAAGACAAGGAGGGGGTCATCATTCGTTTCAAGGGAGACGGTCGTACTTATAAGTTGGGGGTAAGAATGGAGGGCAGTTCCGTTGCCTACCGGGCCGACTTCGAAACCGATGGAGACGGCAAAGGTTGGCAGGTCGCGAAGATTCCCTTCGAAAGCTTGAGCTCATCCTGGAGAGGCATGCGTTTACCCAAGGACCGCTATCCACTCAAGAAGTCGAAGATCAAGAGTATTGGATTCATGATCTATGATAAGAAAGACGGCCCTTTTGAACTGCAGGTCGACTCGATCAAAGCCTATTCCGGTCAAAAATAGCCTGACAAAGGAAGTCAGGCTTATTTCTTCTTCTTTTTATCCGCCCGGTCGATTTCCCAAGTAGTGATTTTCTCGTCCGACCCGGGCAATTCCTTACCGACTGCCCAATGGCAGGCATTGACGAGCATGCGGTTGAAGGATTCTTCGGCAAAGTCCCCTGGATGCCCGAAGGAGGTTCCGAATACTTTCCCTCCCCATTCGTTTTCCCAAGCCCATGCCACGACGTCGTTTTCCTCGCGGTTGACTTGGATTACACCGTAATTCTTTTCCAATAAACGGTCTCTTCCGATTCCTCTTCCCGTGGCCAGGGCGATGCATCCGGGTTCCAACCTGGAAAGGTAGAGCGTTCCGGGTGAAACCCATTCGCTTTTAGGCACGTTTTTCATGATCGGATGGGAACGGTATTTGGGCACCGTCTGGATATCGGTGGTTCCTCCCTGGTGGACGACATAGGGGGTGCCCAATGCTCGGCGCCCGAAGTCATCGTTCCATGAAAAGCGGGGATGATCCTTTGCGTATTTGAAGGAATGATTTGCGGTGCGTAGGCCAATGACCGGCTTGCCCGACTTGAGGTAGGCTTCGATGGGAGCCCATTCCTGATCGGGCAACTTGAGGAAGCGCATGAAGAATACGGCCAGGTCGGCCTTCTCGAGAACTTCGATTCCGGGCAGAACATTCTCGGTTTTCTTCTCGGGGTTTCCTTCGCCCATGACCACGGTGGTCCGGAAGCCGAATCGTTCCAATTCCTTGGCGAATACCGGCATGGTCAACTCGGGGGAGTAATGAAGGGTGCCTACGACAAGTACGGCATGAGGTTTGTCTTGGGCGGCTTCGAGGAAGCTCACTGCCAAAATGAAAAGGCCAAGGGGGAAGAGTAGTTTTTTCATGAGAAAGTGAGAACCGGGTCAGCCCTTCTTCTTGGAAGATTTTTTCTTTTTCTTGCTCCCGGAGCCAACAAGCGATGTCTCGGTTACGATGGGGTCGGAGTCACCCATTTGCTTGAGTTTGGCCCGAAGGGCTTTTTTCAATCGGTCGAAAGTCTTTTTGTGTTTCGGGTCATCCGCTTTGTTTTCAAGTTCATAGGGATCCTCGTTCAAATCATACAATTCGTATTGCGGGCGATGATGCAGCTTGTGGACAAGGGCCCGATTGTCCTTCTTGGCCTGGGGAACCCAGGATGCGGCGAGGTTGAGACTCTTGGAACCGGCGTCCTCTCCCTGGACCAATTTCAGAGCCTGACTCAGGCTGACGTTGGAGGTGATGGCCGAGTGGTTCGGGTTGTAGATCAGGCTGAATTGACGGTCGCGTATCGAGCGGATGGGGTAGATTCGATCACGGTTGTCGATGATACGGCAGTTGGTGAAGGCTCCGAAGACATATTTGCGGGCGGGGGCGAGTGCTTTTCCCTTGAGCAAGGGAAGAAAGCTCATGCCGTCGCAGGCACCGGGTTTGAGGGTTCCCCCGGCCGCATCGACAAGGGTCGGGGTAACATCGGCGGTGGTGACCAAATCCTTGATTACCGATCCGGGACGGGTTACGCCCGTCCAGTGGGCGACGAACCCCGTGCGCAATCCATTGTCGTAGCAGGTCCACTTGGCGAAGGGGAGCTGAGTTCCTTGTTCACTGCAAACCATAAAGATTGTATTTTCCCAGAGCTTTCTTTTCTCGAGCTCCCTTCTCATCATTCCCACCAGATTGTCGAAGTTGGTGATCTCCGCATAGTACTTGACCATCTCCTCCCTCAGTTGGGGTGTGTCCACCCAGTAGGGGGGGACAGTCAGTTTTTTTGCGTCGTAGGCGTCAGTGTCGCCCGTGGTGAAGGGGGCATGGGAATCATGAGATCCAATGAAGAGGCAAAAGGGATTGTCCGACTTTTTGCAGTCGTCGAGAAAGGACCTTGCTTTGGCCAGGGTTTCCGGGTTGGCATCGACCTTTTTGCTGACGTCTCCGAGTCGCTCGAAAGGATAGCATTCGTTCGGGCCGACATGTGATTTCCCGAGGAGGGCAACCCGGTAGCCGAGAGGCTTGAGGTAATGAACCACGCTCTTGGTGCCAGCCACCGATTTCGAATGGTTGGGCAAAGTTCCCGTGCGCCAGGGGGAGCGCCCACTGTAGAGTTCCTGCCTGAAGGGGGCGCACATGGCAACCGAGCAGTAGGCACGTTCAAAGCGGGTTCCTTGCTTGGCCAGTAGGTCGATGTTGGGGGTCTTGCAATCCTTGCCTCCGTAGGCTCCCCAAGTATCCCGGCTCATGTCGTCGGCCAGGATGAATACGACGTTCGGTTTGTCTTTGCCAAGACAGGCAAAACCTACAAGCCAAGACAGTAAGACTAGTTTTTTCATAATCGTGTTTAGTAAACGGAACTTTTGGAATATTGTTTCAGCAGTTCTCCATCAAACTGAAAGTTGTCTACGGTGACGTGTCCCCATCCGCCCGTTGATTGATCGACGATCTTGATAAAGGTCTTTTTGCCGACGTATTTGGAAAGATCCCAATGGCCCTTCTGCATCACTTGATGATTGATGCCCCGGGCGGTTGCGACCTCCTTGCCATCCTCCGTACAAAGAGCAACATAGGTGGTTGACCCATTTCCACCGCCCACCCGGAAGGTCATTTTTCCTCCCTCGGGAATGAAGAGGGGAGAGATGATGATTCCAGTCTGGGCATCCGATCCCTTCTTGGCCTCCGGTCCGGGTTCCAAGGTGGTCAGGTAGTGTTCACCCTGCTTGTTGTAGCCGAGTTTTCCGTGAAAAAAATGCGTCCGGTTTCCGATTGGGTGCCCGAATTCCCCCTTGATGATTTTCCACGGTTCGAGCTTGCCTGACTCGAAGTCCAGGGAAACGCTCCGTGTACTCGGCTTTGCGGGAATCTTGGGAGCCGGGTTGGATTTGGCCTTTCCCTTTTTGGGAGGTGTGTGTCCCCCTTGTCTCAGGTTAATCCATCCCAATCGGGGCGATGCGGGTATGGCCTTTCTCCATTTCTCCAGAAGGGGAGATAATTCGGCCACCACCTCGGGCCGTTCGCTGTGGAGGTTGGTTGTCTGATAGGGATCGGTCTTCAAGTCGTAGAGCTGGGCGGGCGGGGCGTCTTCCTTGACTTTGCCATCTTGGACGTCGCTATTGACCAGTTTGGTTAATTTTTGGGCGGCGGCACCGGCCAGCAAGTGATCGCCGATATCCTTACCTTGAAAGCCACCTTCGTCCTGTTCGGGGATATAGACCCAGTTCCCTTTGCGGATCGTCAGGTGCTTGGGACTATTGGGGGAGATCACCAACAGTTCCCGTTGGGACTTCTCGCTTTTACCGGTCAGAAGGGGCAATTGGTTGACCCCGTCGATTACCGCATTCTCAGGTAATTTCGTACCTGCCGCAGCGGCGAAGGTGGGAAGCAAATCGATCTGGCTGATCAGAGCATCCGATTCCGTCCCTGCGGAAATTTTGCCGGGCCAACGAGCGATGAAAGGCACCCGGTGTCCGCCTTCCCAAGCCCCGAACTTAAACCCGAGGAGGTTGCCGTTTAAACGGTGCCCCGCTTCCCATGCTTTTTGCCCGG
>JAURNO010000023.1 GCA_030830145.1 Verrucomicrobiota bacterium | reverse complement strand
TCCCGAGCTCTTCAATTCCCGTGAGAATGCTTCCCATGACGATATTTTATACGCACCACCGAAAACACCAGAAATCATCGTTTCGCAAGTGAGGATGTACAAAAACGGTGAAGTCTTCCCCATTTTGGAAAACTATGAACCAACCCCTTTTCTCCTGGAAGAACTTGAACCTGAATACCCGGTTGAAAAATTTGCCAGTGGTGTTTCTTAGAACAGCCACCTGCCTTCTCGGTTCCTATTTGATAGTATCTCCTTTTGCATGGAGTGTTCCCCCCGTTCCCCGTGTTCCAAGTGCTTCCTCCGTAAAAAAGGTTCGTTCCGTACCCAGTTATTCGGTTTTCAAAAGATCTTCCCGTGCACCTAAGGCCCCCGTGTCAACCAAATCTCGTTTTGCTCCACGTGCTCCCACTGTCCGTAACATTACCTCGGTAAAAAGAGCTCCCCGCGCCAAACCAGTACGCAAGGTCCCACTTGTCAAACGAGCCCCGCCTAGCAGGCGCGTTCCCTTCGTTCGTGCCGTTCCAAAGCGAAGATAGTCGTTTGATCTATTTTCCGGTTCGCTCACTGGTTTGAAAGCGCCTTCTTAAAAGTTGCTTTTTCATAACTTTTCTAGGACATTGAAAGGATGTCGGAACGGCCCAACCCACATACCTTTTTTTCACCACGGAGTTGGTTTCGTCAGCGTTTCTTGCTGATCATCTCCTTGTTGCTTGTTTTTTCTTCAGTTGGGTATGCACAGTCCTTCAATGGACAGGTTATTCATCGTTTTTCTCTCGAGTGGACCGGGTCTTCCTTTCAGGTCAATGGTTTTCCCGGGCAGTCCTTTCCCAACCTGACTTTGTACGAGAATCAGTACTATATTTTCGAGAATAATTCTTCGAGTGGAGCCACTTTTGCCATCGGTGAAAACAACCAATCCCTATACGGGAAGCCTGATGTTTGGAATCAATTGGCGATGATGAATAAATATAGCCTCGTTGTACCAGATTTGAATACTTCGCGAACCCTCCACTATTTCAACCCTGCTCCCGGTCAAAATGTATCTACCGGTCAGTTGACTGTACTTCCTTACGAATCCGCTCTCGTTCACCCAAATCTCAGCTTGGATGACTCCCGTTTTGGTCATGCCCTCAAGGTAAACGATTGGAATCAAACGATTGTGGGAGCACCCGGTCAGGGGACCTTGGACGGTGCTCTCTATGTTTTTGACCGAGAAGCAAACGGTAGTTTGACTCAAAGACAGATACTTTTGCCTACTCTCGTAGACGGTCAACTAGGCGCGGCGTTGGATGTGGATGCCGAATTTCTTGTGGCCGGTGCTCCCGACGAATCAGGTTTTCAGGGGAAGGCTTACGTGTACCGGAGGGAGTCGAACGGAAGCTATGCTTTGAGGGAAAGTCATGCCGCACCTTCGCCGACCGTGGGAGACAGTTTCGGTTGGGGCTTGGCCCTTGATGGATCAAGGATGATGGTTTCGTCACTCCAACGCGAAAATTCGGGAAGCGGAAAAGTAAGTTTTTATCAAAAAAATACTGCCGACACTTGGTCTTATCATTCCACTTTTTCTTCCGAGGATAACCAAAGCAAGGATGAATTCGGTCATGACTTGGATTTGGATGGAGGGCATTTGATCGTGGGGGCTCCCTTGTCCGACGGAGATGGGAACAATTCAGGTGCGGCTTACATATTCGAATTCAATGGAGCTACTTGGACTCAGGCTCAAAAACTTGCTCCTTCCAGTCTTTCGGTCGACGACAAATTCGGTTATTCCGTGGCCTTGTCCGGAAACATTGCATTCGTGGGGGCTGTGAACGGAGACTCCAATGTTTCAAATACCGGTTGCGTGTATGTTTTCGAAAAGATCTCAGGTACTTGGACGGAGAGAGCAAAAATCGTCCCGCCTGAACTCACGCCGAATCAATTGTTTTCCTTTGACCTGGAGATTTTCGACGACCTGCTCATGGTTGCTTCTCCACAAGCAGGTGAAGACGGCTTTGCTTACATTTTTCGGATGGAAGGAAATTCCAGTCAATGGAAACTGCGCTCCTCTTTGGATTGCAAAGCCGCTCTTTCGGGAAACCAAGACGTGACGTCGATATCTCTGACCAACGGGATGGCAGTTATGGGGAGCCCGGGAGACAGTTCGATCGAGTCTTTCGGAGGCGGTGTCCTGGTTTTTTACAACGATGCCTGGAAAAGTATTTCTTTGCCCGAACTGCGCCCGATCATAGACGGGAACTCAACCCCCGTGGTTCATTTTACTGAGGTAGAGGTCTCAAATCACTCTTACACCTATGATTTAAATGGTTCGCATCCGTTCTCTAATGCTCTGACCTGGACAATCGATGATTCCAACTTCAGTCTTGGGCAGTTGCCGCCGACTATCGATTCGACTACCGGAGTTTTAACCTACAGGCCCGATGCGAACTTCAGTGGGAGCCATACCTTTAGCGTCTCTCTTCATGAAGGGAACCTTTCGGATACCGTTCAATTGACCGTAATAGTTGATGGAACGCCTGACCCTCCCATTTTTGATTACGGAGGCGCGAGTCCCTTCCTCTTGCCCAACGCAATGGAGGGGGACGAATATAATCAGACCATTAATGTTTTCGATGCGGATGGGGATGCCTTGACTCTAACCTATACGGGAGATACTCCGACTAATTTTGCTATAGACGGCACCAACATTACTTTTACTCCACCAATGGGTTCAGCCAAGATAGGTTATTCATTCGATTTGAATGTTTCCGATGGTAATTCGTCTACCTCTCGCGTTCAATCTTTTCTTCTCACTGTTTTGGATAGAAACGAACCGCCCTTCATTGAGGTCAACGGCAGTCGACTTGTGACGGACCTGAACATCACGATACCGGAGGATTGCAACGCGTCCACTTCACCCTCTTGGTATTCCTTTCTTCCCACTTTAGTTTACGGCGATGACGATCCCGGACACGAATCTAATTTAACCCTTTTCGTACCGCCTGCAAACGGTGATGTTAATGAAACATTACTTCAAAGCAAAATCGTGCTTTACGAACCAAACCTGAATTTTCATGGGACGGATTCTTTTACCATTCGTTTGACGGACATTACCGGAATGATGAACAAATCCGTCGACCTCACTTTTCACATAACGGTTCTTCCCATTAACGACCCGCCCGTCATCACCTCTGCGCCCCCCGGTAATCAGGCCGTCGAAGGGAACCTGTTTTCCTACCAACTTAGCTATATTGACCCGGATGTGGGTGATTCAGTTTCGATCAGTCACTCGAACCTTCCTAGCTGGCTTACTTTCGATCCTGCTACTTTGGTCCTTTCGGGTACGCCTACTTGGTCGGATTACGAAGAGTCAGGACCCCGGTTGGTTGTGATCGATGCAATCGATCAGTCAGGGGCAAAGGGTAGTCAAGCGTTTCTGCTCGAAGTGGTCCCCTCGAATTACCCTCCAAGGATCGACCAAGGGGATTCCATTTCTGTCCAAATCAACGAAGATTCACTCTTTTCCGATTGGCCCGACCCAAGCCTTTCCGCGACCGACCAAGATCAAACTGTAGGTCAGTTGACATGGGTCCTCGCTACCGCACCGCTTCATGGCGAGGCTCAAGTTTCCGGAGTCGGGTCTCAACCCGATGTCTTCCAATACAAACCCGATGCAAACTATACGGGCAGCGACTCTTTCGTCATCACAGTTTATGATTCAGGAGATCCCAATGCCAAAGATTCAATCCTCGTGCAGGTATCCATTTTGCCCGTTGATGATGCTCCTGTTTTCACGAGCAAGACTGCAGGTGTAGCGGTTAAGGATTTTCTTTTCGAATACAATGCGACCGTTTATGACGCCGACGGACAGGAATCCATCGTCGTTAACGTGCTGAGCCCTCTTCCTTCCTGGGTTAGCTTTGTCGACGAGGGCAACGGTAGTGCCCGTTTTTCAGGTACGCCGGGGGAGTTTGACATAGGGCAGAATCTGATCGTCGTCGAATGTCGTGATTCGACGGATCTTTTTTCTCAGCAAGTGTTTTTTCTCAAAGTGATCAAGGAGAACACCAACCCCGTCATCACGCAAGGAAGTAGTATTAGCTTTTCGGCTACTGAGGATACCACTTGGGTGGGGAATGGTTTGCTGTCCGCGACCGACGCCGATTTGCAAGATCTTTATTGGAGCGTTTCGACCAATCCGACTCACGGATCGGTCGTGGCCGAGGGGGTAGGGGGCAGCATCGACCGCCTGGAGTACATACCCGACGCGAACTTCTCAGGGACCGATTCTTTCGAGGTTAGTGTCAGTGATGGTGTTGGCTCGAGCAAAATCTTGGTTAATCTAAATGTTCAAAACGTTGCCGACGCACCGGTTTTCTCCGTTTTTCCGGCTAGCCAGAGTATTGTGGACGGTAATTTGCTGAACCTGTCCTTTGTTGTCAAGGATGCCGATGGATTGAGCGGAATGAGCCTGATTTCGACTGTTCCTGCGTGGTTGACGGTTGATTCCTCCAAACTGACCTTGGACGGAGCTATTCTTATTCATGGTACGGCCGCAGTTTCCGATGAGGGGCCGCATTCGGTAAGCGTCTCAGTTACTGATTCAACTGGATTGTCGGTAAGTGCAAGTTTGGTTGTTACGGTTGAAGTGCATAATTATCCCCCTAGTATCAACGGGACCGATTTCAGCGTTCAAATGACCGAGGATCTTCCCGCAACGTGGTCTGCCCCCCTCATCACCGCCACAGATCTCGAAACCAATACCGGGGCTCTCAAGTGGAGTGTTTCGCAACCCCCGGTCAGAGGGAGGGCTTGGTTTGTTACTGAAACCGACCCTTCCAGTCTCACCTATTTGCCGGATGCAAACTTTTCAGGAGCAGATGCGTTTGTCGTGACCGTAACCGATGGGGGAGGTCTTCATTCGTCTCCACCCAAGTCCGATAGTGCGAACGTCTCGGTAGGCATTGCCGCAGTGAACGACTTTCCTGTATTTTACTCGATACCCACAACCGACAAGTCCGACGGATCTTACTCATGGAATGATGAGTCCGAATACGTATATAAAGTGGTTGCGTACGATTCCGACTGGGATTGGCAAACCCTTGATTTGAACGTGACGTCGGTTCTGCCCGATTGGTTGACTTTTTATCCGGATGCCAATGGGACGGGTACTCTTCGTGGTACGGGGGCTGTCAAGGATAAGGGTACTTACCTGATTGAGTTCACTGCTACTGATTCAAACGGTACCTTCGTCCGGCAGACGTTCGATCTCATTTTACGAATAGACAACTATCCTCCTGTTTTCAAAAATTTGCAAACGAGCGCTGAAATTCCCGAGTTAATCGTTTACCTAGACGAGGATTCTTCAGCGGGTGGTATTCGAGGTTGGGTGACTCCTGTTGATTTCTTCGGGGAGGATCCTGACCCTGAACTTCAGGTTCCTCGTAGAGACTTGGAGTGGTCTCTTGGAAGTCTCCCGATTAGTTTGGCCAAGGCGGAGGTAAATGGAACTGGTTTGCGACCTCAGGTCTTCACCTACGAAGCGGCCACAGATTTCTTTGGTGGTGACCTCTTTCACCTGAAGGCTTTCGACGGGCACCGGTACGCGCAGTTGCCGGTTCGGGTGCAAGTTCGCCCGGTTCCGGATGCCCCCCTGTTTACTTCCTCCATTCCTGCCGAGCTCTTTGGCAAAGTTGGTTCCGTTCTATCGGTTCCTTTGACCACGTGGGATCCGGACGGAGATACACGAAAGATTGAGGTGGTCGGACTACCTGCCGGCAAAGAGGGCTTTTGGCTTGGAATCTCCGATATGAACGAGTCAAGTGGGACTGCTTCCCTCCAAGGGATCCCGCCCCGCGGGATCCAGGGCAAGGTCTACCCGATCGTACTGATCGTTACGGACAGTACGGGCAGGTATGCCACCCTGAACACCAAGTTAATCATTGATGGCGAGAACCGGTCTCCGGTCATTCGCGGTTCGGACTCCGTCAAATTGTCTTTTGATCAATATGGCCAATCGAAAGGATCCGACTTGGGCTCCATCTTGGCTACGGATTTGGACGGAGATACCATGACATGGTCTCTGTCGCCTTTGTCCCAACATAAATATGGGTTGCCTGTAGTGAGCGGTTCGGGGCCAAGACCATCTATACTTACCTATTCGGCATTTGGTTCGAAAGCTGCGGACGCTTTTACCATAAGGGTCTCGGATGGCGAGAGCTACGATGAACTCAAGGTCATCCCGCTTCCAGTAACTTCACATACTTCCCTTCAAGTCGGATTTTCTTCGGATCATGATAAGGTTGAGGCGGGAACCTCTTATTCAAACTATTTTTCCTTGTCCCAGTTAAGTGATTACACCGTCATCGATGCCACCTTGGCAAAGGGACCTTCTTGGTTGCGGATTAGCAAGGTTTCTCAAGGGCTTTTTCGTTTGTATGGTTTCGTTCCCTACGGATTGTCTGGAAAATTTGATATCCAAGTCCTGTTTAAGGAGTCAGGGATTGAGTTGGCTAGAGAAAATCTTTCATTGCAAGTCACTTCTTCCTTCATTCCAAGTATTTCCCTGCAAGGAGATGATTTTGTGAGGTTGAGGAAAGGGAGCGTGTTTTCCGAGCCCGGATACGTCGCAACAGGATCCGGAGGCGAAGACTTGACACATTCCGTTGTTCAGGACGGGCAAACCGGAACAAGCACCCTTGGTGTTCATAGACTACTTTACCAAGTGAGTGATCCACAAACTGGCGGCACCGTGTCGTCCTCCAGGTTTTTGCAAGTAAACGAAGGCAATTCCACTGTTGTCTTGTCTTCCCTGACCCGATTGGACCCAAAAGTGGTTACGGGTGTCTTGCCAACGAGTGAAAATACTTTGGTTTGGGGGCAGGGTAAAAACGGTCAGGCCTTTCCTGGTAATCCAAAGGCTTTGGCTTTCCTTTCTTCGATCGACTCGAATGGGAGCTTGCTTTTCGAGCAGTTTTTCGAGTCCCTTGCCGGGCAGGAGGTCATGATAGAGGACTGCGTTTCAACTTCAGACGGATGCTTTGTGGTTATCGGGAACTATAAGGGGACCCTGAAGTACGGGGATTATCGCCTTGCCTCCAAGGGGGCTTACAACGCTTTCCTCGTGAAAATCGACAGAAAGTTAGGCCTGATTTGGAGCAAGACTTTTTCCTGTACGGGCAGTATGCAAAATTTGAAGATTTCTCAATTTGCTGGCTCCGAAATTCTCTTGGGCGGTTCCTTCTCAGGTTCTCTATCCACGGAAGCAGGTGATTTTGCCTCCGTTGCCCAAAAAGATCTTTTCGTAGCGAGATTGGACCATTCAACGGGTTTGTTTTCTTGGTTCAAGAGATTCGGTGGTTCAGGGGATGATTCGATCAGCGGACTGAAATCGCTGGGAAATTTGATTTATCTCGCCGGGAACGTGAGAAAATCTGGTTCATCCGAATATTCTTTTGTTTTCGAACTTGATGGCAACGGCATCGCCTTGAACTCTTCCTCATACAAAGGCAGGCATGGAAATAAAATTATCGACTTGGCCTTGGGAGGGGGGCGTATTTATCTTTTGGGAGTTTTCGATACCAGTATTGAGTTGGGCGGAAAAACTTTGACTGCAACCGGAAGTTCCTCATTCGCCCTGGCTCTGAAGAGCGGTTTGACGCAGGATTGGGTATCACCCCTGGCAACTCAGGTCGAGCCTTTGGGGATTGAATCAGATGCTTTTGGTTTCCCTGTTTTTCTTGTCCGTTTTGTGGGTGATTCGGCCTTGGGGTCAACCCTCCTGAGTTCTGCAGGGTTAGGTGATTTGCTTTTTACGAAATTGAGCAAGGAAGACGGGTCTTTTCTATGGCACAAGCAATTGGGAGGGGTGGGGGATGAAAATTCATCGGATTTGAAAACGGACCTTCATGGTAAGGTTCACGCATTGGTCCACACGACGCAACCCTTCTCCGTAGATGGAGTTGCATCCGGGGACGGAAGTCTTTACCTGGCTACGATAGAATCGAGGCAACAACCTTTCTTTACCG
>JAURNO010000361.1 GCA_030830145.1 Verrucomicrobiota bacterium | reverse complement strand
AGAGCACTTGCATCCAAACGAACAAGCAAGCCCGGTAAATTCGCAGGATCATTTCCGGCTTTCGCTCCGGTCAGAGTCATTTCCATTTTGGCGGCAAAAGACCCCGGGTTATAAATGGTAATTAGGTGGTTTTGCGGATCGGCCCCGGAAGGATTGGTTGCCGTAATCGTGACAGGGTGAGAGCCCGAAATTTCAGGAACCCCCGAGACAACCAAAGTCGTGGCATTGAATTCCAACCCCTGAGGCAGGGCCCCCGTCGTGACGTTCGCGGCGTAACTTGCTTCGACCTTGAAGCTTCCGGGCTGCCCTTTGGCCCAATACGAAACCACGGGCGAGTCGACGCTTGGAGGCTGAATATCGTATGTGATTGTAGAACTCTTCAAACCAAAGGTTTCGTTGAACAAGGTGTTGATACCGCTTCCAGTGACAGACAAGTTCATGGAAACCGGAGACGTCTGATCATTTGGCGTCAATGCGACTTCATAAACACCCACTGAAATTTTTGTGGGCGTGGTACCCGTTGCGTTGGAAACCGAATAGTCACCGGGATCAAAACTATCGATCGCCACGGGAAACCCGTCCTCGAGAAAACGAATCGTAGCGATCACGGGCATCTCGTATCCGCCACCTTGGCTTATTTCGATGGAGCGCTCGTAAAAATCTCCGCTCCCACCACCATAAACCCTTAAGGCGTCATTAGTTGAAAGAGCTATGCCGTAAATTCTCAAGTCGTCCACTTTGCCTACGGTCGCAGTAGCCTCGGAACCATTCTTTGGTCCAAGACGAAAGGCTTGCTTGAGCGGAAATCTCTGTCCTCCCGAAAAAGAAGACTCGTTATCGAAGGCTCCGTTCAAATAAAAGCGAACCGTCCTGCTCCCCAAATCATAAACCAATGACAGGTGGGACCATTGATTGAGAGGCAAATATCCCTTGGCCCAAAACTCGTTCGTAGGAGTGCCGGGCAAGGACTGCTGATCCAACCCATCCAGTCTAAAAAGAGGCCTCTGCTTTCTCAACGACAAGGACAAGGAGGTAGACACCCCGTCCAGGCTGAAGATATGAAAATCCGAACTTTCCGGATAGACCCAAAAGGACAAGGTGGCCGACTCCAAATCCTCCGACAACCCGCTTGAAAGAAGGGCTTTTCCGTCAGTTCCATCAAACTCAATGCCTGAAGCTCCGAATTTGCCAGGGGCAAACCAGAGAGGGAAACCCGTGCCGTTGGCATCTCTACCCGCCGAATCAACGGCAAGTGCTCCGGTTGTCTCATCGAGTTGCCACCACAAGGCAAGATCTCCCTCTCTCACGCGGTGCGGGCGAAAATCGATATCTGCGGCAACCTCGGAATTCGTCATGCCGAATGAATCCGTGATGGAATTGTTGCGCAGTTTGAGTGAAAGCGTACCCGGGCTGTAGGAAATCGGGGTGAACACAAGGTTGTAACTGGTGGTTGAACCGGGTACAGGCGTCGAACTGTCCAAGCTCATCCCGGTTAATTGAAGATCCTGGGAGGCGTTGAAGTCCGCAATCGTCTGATTGAAAAAGATCGTGGCGTTGACTTTCTGACCAAAGGATGGATTTTCGAACTCGAAACGAGCACGTGGACCAATGTCACCCATTCCATTCCCCCAAAGCTGAGAAACCTCTCCAATGGACAAGGGGCGACCCCAAACTCGGACGTCATCGATCAAACCATCGAAAGTCCGATCCCAATACCCTCTGCCCACACGAACCAAGTTCGAGTTTCCGTCCAACCCGATCGAGTCCAAGGTAGTGGACTCTCCGTTGGCATAAAGAACGGTGCGACCCTGAACCGGATCAAATACGGCAACAATGTGATACCATTTCCCGGGGTAAGACTGAAGGAGCGACTCAACCCGTCCGCTGCCTTCCCAGGTGGTCAAAGAGCCGTAACGAAAAGCCAGAGACCAATCCCAACCTCCGTTGTCGGTCGAGAAAATCATGCGTTCATTGTCCACTCCGCCCTGAACCTGATCTGGTTTCACCCAGGCGGAAAAACTCAGACCATCACCCGTGCCCGCCTGATCAATCCGAAAAGGCATATCCAAGTAGTCCTGATCCAAGTCGAGTGCGTTCCCGAACTTTCCAGTGGCCAAGGTATAGTTTGAATAAAGTTCGAGTTCCGCAATTCCCACCCAAGTATCCGCACCACCCGCTTCGGAAATAACGATCTTGTAATAACGGAAACTCTGCGGAGATTGAACGTCGTAAGTGCGCCCCTCCCATGCAACCCAACCGGTTTGATTAGTGACGGTGTCCAAGATGGTCCAAGCCGTATCATCATTTGACCCCTGTAAGGTCCAGGCTTTGGGCGAACGGTTGGCAGTCTGATAATGTTGAGCGACCACGCGGTATTTTATAATCTCCTTGGGAAGACTGAAGTCATAACGGACAAAGACCGGCAATTGATCTTGACGGGTCAACCAACGTCCGTTTGCAGCACTGTCGACGTTGTCGAAAGCATTGGAAGCGACTAGGGTTGGGTGAGACGTCGAAAAGGTTAAATTGCCTCCCCCGGGAGAGGTTGCGTCGATTTCGTAATACTGCGCGTGCCTCTCGCGCCCCGAGGAATCCATGACCTTCGTCCCGTTGAAATCGTCCATGGTGTACCAGGCAAGCAGATCGTTCTCCACGGAAGTAACGACCCTGTGATGAAACTCAAAGGCGCCTGCCTGACTACGGTTCAAATCCTTGGTCACGGAATCGAAGGGAATCTCCACTCGAACCATGGATGGATTGACTGATGCATTGACCTCGAACGTATAAGCAGGAGCAGGATTGTTGTCGGTGAAGGATTGAACGGCGGCACCGGTCGCATTGAGTTCACCCGTAGTCAGACCAGTAACGTAAATCGTCTGGTTGCCCTCTAGGAAAGCAGCCGACAAGGAAGGGGAGGGATTGCTCACAAAAGGGGAGCTTCCCGTAATCAATGGGCGCAAACCGAGGTCACCCGAACCCAGACCGTAAAGAAGTCCGACTTGCTGTTCGGTCAAGCCCTTGTCGTAGATTCGAAAATCATCCATTATGATTTTGCTACCTACACCCAAAAGCAAAGGATCGTTGCTGACATAAAGATTACCAGTCAAAGCAAGTTCATCGGTTTTCACCCCGTTTACGAACAAACAGAACGCTGAATCATCGTAAGTGACTGCATAATGAACCCATTTGCCCAATACAGAACGCGCTCTGATTTCCCGCCAGTTATTGCCAATTCTTATGGCTGCTCTGATCGAATTGTCATCCTGATACTCAAGGCGAACTTGGCCGCTTTCCGCAATAATGCCGGAATCGTCATCCCCGATTTTCGTCCAAACCGAAAGACTCATCTCTGAAGCGAGAGACAGACGAGCTCCATCTGCACTAAGAGAGTCGTTCGGTTGCAGGAAAAGAGACTTGCTGAATTTCCCCGGAATCAGAGTACCTGCACCGGAGATCGTGCCGTGGTTGTCATTGCCGGAAAAATCCTCAATTACGGATTGGTTCTGATCTTCGAAAACATACCAAAGAGCTAAGTTTTCATAGGCCGTAACAGGCGAATGCTGACGAAACGAATAAGCGGTCTT
>JAURNO010000360.1 GCA_030830145.1 Verrucomicrobiota bacterium | reverse complement strand
GAAAAAGAGAAACAGGGGGCCAATTATAAAAAGTACAAAAGGATTTCGGGTCAATCGGTAGGTGAACTTCTTCCAACGAGTGGATTCAAGGTATTCTTTGACTGTGAGAGTCCAAATGTCTCCCATTCCTCGCCTGGAAAGATCGCCCGTGCTGGCGTGGTGAACGGAATGTTCCCATTTCCAGTGATGATAGGGTGTGAAGGTAAGCAAACCGGTAATAAAGCCGAGCGTGTTGTTGACCTTTTTGGACTTAAGGAAGGATCCGTGTCCGCAGTCGTGAAAAATAATGAATGCCCGAACGAGCAAAAGGCCGCCTAGGCAGGAAAGGGCAATCGTGATCCACCAACCGGTAGAATTTACGATCTCCCCCCTGTTCATTGCACCCTGTATGAAGTATAAAGCGACCCAAATGGCCAGCAATGACCCCAAGGTATTGAACACTTGCCACCACGCCCGTCCGGCATGTGGTTTTTGAAATTCGGCAACGAGAGACTTCCATTCGGAAACTGATCTTTTTGTCCTCTTATTGCCCGTTGTTTGAGCTGTTTTTTCCATCCTGATCAAATTACATCAGTGAATCAGGGTTTATGCAAGGGAAGATATGATCGCCAATACAGTTTGATGAGGATGCCCTTGGGGAATTCACTTTTCTTGTTTTTTGGGGGAGACGAGCACACCGATCTCGGCGGCGGAAGCCCACTCCTTTCCATTTGCCTCGGACAGGATTCGAACCTTGATGAAGCGGGCTGAAATGGTCTTCGGGAAGTGGAAGGTTTGGGCTTTTTTTTGCTTTGCAAAGGTTTTTGCGAATGGTTTCTCGTGAAAAACTTCTTTGTCTTGGGAAAGAAAAAACTCGGTTTTTGCGAAGGTGCCGTTCCACCCGTTGTCCTGTCGGGCCAGATACTGTACCCCTCTGACTTGCCTTGCCTTTTTGAGGTCGAGAATAATCTCGTGAGGGTGTTTCTCGAGATTCGGGCTGAATTGGGTGTGCCAAATTGTTTCGGGTTTCCCGTCGATTACATAGCGAGCCCGTTTGTCATTGCCTATGTTTTGACTGCTGGCCGAGAAGAGCCTTATCTGGTTGTTCGGCAAGAGGTCGGGGTGGTCGAGGCGATGGAATGCGTTTTGACTGGCTATGGATGAAACGCCCGAGAATCCGAATTTGGCTTGTCGATCGCGATTATGCCTTGCCCGGGTCGGGTCGAGGAAAGTACCTGGTCGAACGGGTTGATGTTCTATTTGGGCAAAAGCCACCATGTTTGCCAATTGTTTTGGTTCGGAATCAGACAAGTCGGTGGTCTCACTCGGGTCCTTGTTCAGATCATAGAGCGCCCATGGAGCAGTCTTTCCCGCCTTGATCGCTTTCCATGAGCCATGTCTGACCGCTACTTGGTTTCCGTATTCCCAGTAGAGCATTTTGTGAGTTTTCTGTTTTCGGCCCGCATTCTTTTCCCCAAGCAGTGTGGGGAGAACGGACAAACCATCGACCTCCTCGGGAGTCCGCGCTCCGCATAGTTCTGTCAGGGTTGGAAGAACGTCGGGTTGGTAAAAAACAAGGTCACTTACCCGACTGGCTTTGATTTGACCAGGCCAGCGGACGAGGAAAGGTATGCGCAAGCCACCTTCGTAAAGACTTCCTTTTCCGCCCCTGAATTCGATCTTTGTCTTGGGGTCGACGTTGGGGCCGAAAAAACCGCGTGGTCGGTCCTTGGAACGAAAGCGGTCTTGGCCGCCGTTGTCACCCGTGAAGAAGACAATGGTGTTCTCCTCAAGATTCAGTTTTTTCAAGAGGGCGAGAACTTGGCCGAGTTGCCGGTCGATCATGGAAACCATGACTGCATAGTTTTTGGCATCCTGTGGCACTGATGGATCACTCATCCATTTTTCGTTTTCGTAGAGCTTCCACGCGGGTTCGTCCTCGGGAACGTCGTACATCCCGTGAGGAGGGGTGAAAGGCAGGTAGCAGAAAAAAGGATCGTCTTTGTTTTCCTTTATGAAGCGAAGGGCTTCGTTCATGATCGGATACTGGGCGTAGGTTCCGCCGGAACGCCCACCGTCATTGCCGGGAAGATGAACCTCCTCGCTGTTGCGTATCAGGTACGGTGGATAAAAGCTATGGGCATGGACCTGATCGTAGTATCCGAAGAACACGTCGAAGCCGTGTTTTTCCGGTACGCCCGTTGAATCCCGGCCCCCGCATCCCCACTTTCCGAAGCCTCCCGTGGCATAGCCTTCTTCCTTGAGGAGGGAGGCTATGGTTTCTTCTTCGGCCCGGAGGGGGGTTCCTCCATCATTGGCCCGCACCGAAGAATGCCCGGCGTGCTTGCCGGTCATCAAATTGCAACGAAGAGGACCACAAACCGGGGAACCGGCCAAGGCATGGGTGAAACGAATGCCCTGTTTGGCAAACCGGTCGATTACAGGAGTCTTGATGAGGGGGTTACCCATGTGGGCGAGTTCGTAGTAGGCCAACTCGTCGGACATGAGATAGACGACGTTGGGCTTTTCAGCGCGGGCTTGGGCTAAGAAGGGGATTCCAAGAAAAAGGAAGAAAGGATTCAGTTTCATACAGAAGCGATAGAAGGTTGGAGGAATGAGAAAGGGAATGATTTGTGCGCCTTAGCCGAACAAGGGGAGGGGAGTGCCGTCGCACATGGGAAGTGGACGGTCGTTGCGATCGTAAATCATGTGGTCCGAGGGAATACCCAAAGCATGAAAGACAGTGGCATGCAAATCGGCAGGGCCACAAGGTTTGTCTGCGGGGAAAGCTCCGATGTCATCGGAGGCTCCGTAGACTTGCCCTCCGTTTATGCCTCCCCCGGCAAAGGCCACGGAGTAGCAATTCGGATAGTGGTTGCGCCCCGCGTTGCCTCCGATTTTCGGGGTTCTTCCAAATTCGGTCAGCAAAACCACAAGGGTTTCGTCAAGCAGTCCTCTTTGCTTGAGATCCCGAACCAAAGCACTGGCAGCCTGATCCAGGGGTGGTAGCATTTGATTTTTTAGTCGGTTGAAGTTGTCGGCGTGGGTGTCGAAATGAGCCCCTTTGGAACCGTTCAGGTCGCCGGCGGCACAATACACCGTCGCCAGGGGAACCCCCGCTTCAATCAATCTTCTAGCCGTGAGGACGCTTTGTCCGCAAATATGCATGCCGTAAGATTCTCTCATTGCCTGAGTTTCTTTACCCAAGTCGAAGGCCGACTGAGCCTCGGTAGACATGAGCAGATCGAAGGCCTTTTGTTGGGCCATTGACTGGGCTTCCACCTGTTCGTCGAGGTTGCTCAAGGCATGATCAACTTCTATTTGTTCGAGCAATCCTTGCCTGCTCCGCAGACGGCGCTCGGAAAGTTGTTCCGGCAAGCTCAGATCGATGCGACCGGAGGAGGGGGACTTGCCATCGTATAGACGAAACCCATGGCTGTTTGGGTAAACCACTGCGGGATCTCTCTTCAATCCCAGAAAGCCCGCGTCCTGACCATTGGCCGAACCCCCGTCGTAAAGGGTGTAGGGAAGCGCAACGGTTCCGGGGATCGGACCATGTCCATCGCCGAGGGCTTCCCAAGCCATGGATCCGATGGATGGCCAGTCGTCCCTGGATGCAGGCCAGTTGCCGCCCAGGTTTGGTGGTTCGTGCCCAGTGAGGTTCCAATAAGCGCCCGAACGATGGCTCGGAGCGTTGTGATGAACGCTCCGGACGATCGCCCATTCGTTCGTGGTCTTGGCAAATTCAGGCAGGTGTTCGCTTACTTGAATGCCATTGGTGGCAGTTTGAATCGGAAGGAAGGTTCCTCTGATTCCCGATTCTGCATCCGGCTTCGGATCCAAGCTATCCAAATGGCTTAATCCACCCCAGGCAAAGAGTATGATGCATGACTTCGCTTGGCCGAACCCGGATGGAAACTTTTTATTTTCCGTCTGTTTCGAGTGTGCTCGTAAATTGAAGTAATCAGGCAGCAGGAGGCCGGATGCCCCCAACTGAAGAAACTGTCTGCGCCCCATACCGTTCATAGTTTCTTGTCTCACGATATGCCTAGCACGGTCAAGTCGGATGACTGTGGGGAAAGGGATTTTTCACGAGGGCTTCTTTGTTGGAGTCCCTCGTTGTTACAATTCCGGAGCATTCGAGAAAGCGATTCGTATGCAAAGGAGTCATTGCATTCGAGGAGGTCCCTGTTCCTCCAAATCCAAAGTAACCGCGATATTGAGAAAAGTGACTTCTCCCATGTTTCGACATGTTTCGAAGCGTGGGTCTTTGTGCATGCGGGATAATTCGGAACGCAACTGATTGAGTTTTTCGTCGCTTGAGATGACGTCCTCGCACATGCACTCCCTGAGGCTGTTTATACGAGTGGGCGAAACGTTGAATCGTCTCTTGATCAAGGTTCTTTCCTCGCGTTGGTATTGGTTACTCGTTTCCAGGTTGATCAAACGTGAGCAAAGCGTAACCACGGGAAGGTTGTTCTTGAAAAATTGAGGAAGGTAAAAGGAACGCCTGCCTTCATAGCATTGCTGATCAAAATCAATGGCCCGGACCCGGTATTGATTTTGTTCGAAATCGGGAGTCATCTCAACGACATAATTGTAGGCCCGCATGTCACCGAGCAATCGGACGAAGCAACGCTCGTTGAACTTGATGAACTCTTTGGCCAATCTAACTTCGTTGAGATCTTCGCGTTCGAGAAAGTTATCGATGAAATCAT
>JAURNO010000359.1 GCA_030830145.1 Verrucomicrobiota bacterium | reverse complement strand
CCCCCAGAGCACAGGAGTGCTCAACAATACCTTCGACATCCGGAAAACCCGACCCGGCACGGTTTCCATGCCCCAGTTTTTCAAGGAGAACGGGTACTGGACGGCTGGGGTGGGCAAGGTCTTCCACCACACCAAAAGCGACCACGGAGACATTGCCTGGAACGCAAACCTGCGTTTCGAAAACGACGAACTCGCCGTCGTCCGGGAAGCCCGCTTGAAGTTCGAGGCCCAGAACGGCTCGATCGACAAACAACCCAACAAGAAAAAATGGAAGGAGCTCAAAAAGCGCGTTTCCGCCAAACTCGACGCTCAAACTCCTCCGGGCAAAGGAAGAAGCGGGCTGACCGACGCTCAGCACAAGGACGGCAAGAACGCCCGTCAGGTCGTCCAATGGCTTGCAGATAAGCCCAATGGTGAGAAGCCTTTCTTCATCGCCTTGGGGTTGCAAAAGCCTCACGTTCCTTTTCTCGCACCGGACAAGTACTTCGATCTTTACCCCTACGATAAGATCACCTACCAAACCGACCGGCCCAATATGTGGGATTTTCTCCCCCAGTCCGCTCTCTCCAAACGTTACCAGGCTTTCGGTTTCGATTTCGGTAAAGAGAACCACGCGCTCAGAAAGGAATACATCCAGGCCTACCATGCCTGCGTCAGTTTCATCGACGCCCAACTCGGCTTGGTCCTCGACGGGCTCAAGAAGAACGGACTGTGGGAAGACACGATAATCATATTCACTTCAGATCACGGCTACCACTTGGGGGATCATTTCATTTGGGGCAAAGTCACCCTTTTCGACATCGGGGCGAAGGTTCCCTTCATCGTACGGGCACCCGGCTTGTCCAAGCCGGGAACCACCTCGGAAGCGATGGTCGAATTGATCGACATCTACCCCACCCTCGCCGACCTGGCCGGCGTGAAGGCTCCCGTTCACTTGCAAGGCATGTCCCTTCGCCCACTACTCGGCAACCCGGAGAGAATGGGCAAAAAGAAATATGCCTACAGCGTGGTCACCCGCGGCCCGAAACTTGGCTTCGCCCTGCGCAACCAAAACTGGCGATACGGCAAATGGCCTGATGGCGAAGAGCTTTACAATTTACGCATCGACCCGCAGGAAAAGAACAACCTGGCTCAAAAAGAACACTTAAAGGAGAGACTCGAGGAATTCAGAGAGATTTTGGCGGACAAACAAAAGCGGGTGGCAAAAAGCAACTAAACGTTCTTAGATCATTCTCCATCATGTGATTAACTCCTCTGCGTCGACCCCTTTCGAAGAGAAACTTTTTTTGTCTTTTTTTGTCCAAAACAAGCCGACAACGGCAGATATATTTTAAATGACCTCGGAATCAACAGATCCTACCCCGCGAACCTGTACGCACAAGGATTTCATCAGGCTTTTTCTCGAAGCCGAAAAAGACTTGTTGCGCTACGTCATGGTGTTGATTCCAAATGTGGCGGACGCCCGTGACGTGGTTCAGGAAGCAGCGGTCGCCCTTTGGGACAAAATCGATCTCTACGACCCCGAAAAACCCTTCGCTCCTTGGGCCTGCCGCTTCGCCCTCAACGAAGCAAAGATGTTTCTCCGTAAGAAATCGAGGCAGAACCGCTTGGCGGACAAGGTGGTCAATCTGCTCGAAATCGAACGGATGGAAAATGCGGACCGGTTGGATGCCCGCAAACATCATTTGAGGGAATGCCTCCGCTCCTTGCCCAGCAAGAATGCCGAATTGGTCAATGATTACTATTTCAACGAATTATCCGTCGAAGAATTGGGCAAGCGTTTGGAGCGCAGCGTCGATGCCATCTACAAGACCTTGCAGCGCGTTCGCCAGACTCTCCATGCCTGCATCGAAAACAAAATTCAATTGGAGGCTAAATTATGAAGGAAAAAGAACTTCGTAATCTAATCGACATCCATTTAAGGGGAAGTTTGGACCTGGCCGGTGCAAAAAAGCTTTCCGATCACCTGAGCGAAAGTGCGGAAGCCAGAAAGCTCTACCTGGAAATGACTGACTTGCATGCCAGCCTGGCAGTCGACGAAACCGTGTGGATCGAACAACCCGAATGGGTCGAAAAAGAGGAAGCCCCAACCATTACGTCCTTTCGTTCCTACATACCTTGGGCTTTAGCCGCATCGGTGGTCTTCCTGCTGAGCCTCTTTCTCTTTCCCAAACCGAAAGAGGATCCGACCTTTGCCTTGATCCAGGACTCCTATTCCGCGACTTGGGAAGGAGGCAACCTGACCACCGAACAAGGAAGCCGCCTTCGGGACGGCACCCTGCGTTTGAGCGAAGGCTTGGTAACCTTGCAGTTCGACTCCGGCGCGGAGGTCACCTTGGAAGCTCCCGTTTCCCTTAAACTCATCAATTCGATGAAATGCGAATTGATCAACGGGACCGCCGTGACCTACGTCCCCGAATCGGCTATTGGATTTCGGGTCATTACTCCCGAAGCGTACATTGTCGATTACGGCACCCGCTTTTCAGTCACCGTATTCGAAGAGACCGGCGAAACGCATACCCGCGTGATGGAAGGTAAGGTTCAGGTTGAATACTCACGTACGGGTGAAATCGTTGCGTTGAGCGCCGGCGAGCGCCATACGGTCAAAGGGAATGGGTTCGCCATCCCGCCTGCGGAAACTTTTCGGGAACTCGGCACCATCCCGGACAAGCCTTTGCAACACGGTCCGGAGTGGACTTTTTTCGAGTCCTCCAAGGATGCCTTTGTCGGAAGAATTCCAAATCATCTGTTCGTCACCGATGACAAGGAAGTTGTGAACCTCCTCAAGGATTCTTACGTTCCGGACGTTCATAACCATAACTCGAAGGTTTTGCTGCTCGTTAAAAATGCCATCAGCCAAGGCCCGATGAACCGGCAGGCATACATGGGTTTCGACCTGAACGGGATAGACCGAACCCAAATTGAGGAAGCCGACTTGTTGCTTCAGTTCGCCCCGAGCGGATGGGGTTTGGCTTCTCATTTGCCGGACAGCACCTTCAACGTGTACGGCCTGGCGGGTGAAGTTCCCAACTGGGATGAAACGGGCATCCGCGACCAGTTCCCGGGTACGCCCGAAACCGTTTACCTCGGATCCTTCGTATTGGCCAAAGGCGTGCAGAAAGGCCGTTTCGGCGTACGAACCGAAGACCTGACAAATTTCCTCAAAACGCACCCGCATTCGCAAATCAGCTTCATGGTCATGCGCGAAACCAAGGAAACCGATGACGGTGGCCTCGTGCACGGCTTTGCCAGTCGGAGACACCCCACCCTTCCTGCTCCCACTTTGGCTGTCCGGCTTAAGACTCCCTGAGGTAGAATGGATCGTTCACCGCTCCTGTCCTTGATCGGAGTGGTTTCATGACTTGCCAAAATAAGGTTTAAAAAGGGTAGTTGCTCACAATCTTCTATCCTCTTTACATCGAAGCCAAAGAAGCCTTACCTCTCTTCGATCTATCAAAACGCCAAAACTCGGGGCATATTAATGAAACTTTCATGAAAGAATCGAAGTTGTACAACCATGTGCCCTATACCTCTTACGCCAAACTGTTCTCTTACCTCTGCTTACCTTTGCCAAAGACCGCCATGCGCTTACCCAACCTACCTTCCATAGCCCTTCTTTTTAGCTGCGTTTTGCTTGCCTCGTCCTTTGGGGAGAAGATCGCCAAACCAAATGTCATCGTCTTCCTGGTCGACGATTACGATAAGCCCGAGACCAGCCCATACGGAGGAAAAGTTCTGACCCCCAACCTCGACCGATTGGCCAAGGAAGGAATGATCTGCCACAACGCCCACGTTACCAGTACGGTCTGCACGCCTTCGCGCTACACCTTTCTTACCGGACGCTACGCCAGCTCCTCTCACTCCAATACCTTTCTCGAGGAATGTCCGAAAGGCACCCAGGCGCTTCCCGCCTTCAACGTTGGGCTGGAATCAGACAGAATGAATGTCGGACGGGTTCTCGCCGATGCCGGATACGCGACCGGCTTTGTTGGTAAATATCATGTGCACGATACGGATCATTCAAAGGAGGCTTCCCTGTTTGGTGATCTCGATGTTCCTAAAAACGCTGAATACTCAGAAAAGCTCAACAAACGGAAATTCAAACTCGAGAAATTGCAAAGAGACTTAGTTAAAAAGAACGGATTTT
>JAURNO010000358.1 GCA_030830145.1 Verrucomicrobiota bacterium | reverse complement strand
GCGCAAACTTCGTGCAGTCCTCATGCAAAACGGCGAACTAGATTTCCATAAACTTGATAAACTTGTTGGCATTGATTTGAATGGCAAAACCCAGATGAGTCCTTTAGAACTTTCTCTCGTCTTGGATTCCGCCAACTAAAATGTCTTCTTCTATACTCAAATGGATATGTCCACCCCCTGAAACTCTCGAAGAACCTCCGGAGGAAGACGGGAAAGTAGAGTGGTTCCGATGTTTGCCTTATGTATTGATACATCTAGCTTGCATCATCGCTTTTTACTACCCAGTGACATGGCCCTGTATCTGCATCGCATTTGTCTCCTACTTGGCGCGCATGTTTTCAATCACTGCCTTTTACCACAGGTATTTTTCTCACCGCAGTTTTAAAACAAGCCGAGTAGTCCAGTTCATTGGAGCATTCGTGGCCTGCAGCTCAGGTCAACGGGGACCTCTTTGGTGGGCCGCCCATCACCGGCGGCATCATCGCCATTCCGACACCGATGCCGACGTACACTCTCCGCACACGAAAAGCCTTCTTTGGAGTCACACCCTGTGGTTTATGACCGACTACGCCGTCCCCACCTTCCTCAAAGAAATTCCCGACTGGCTCAAGTTCCCCGAACTACGATTCATCAACCGATTTGATTGGGTTCCCGTTCTCACGCTTGGCCTCGGCTGCTACTTCCTCGGCGAAGCTACTTGGTTCCAGACCCTTACCGGGTTGACGGGCATGACTACCCTCATTTGGGGTTTCCTCATTCCCACCATTGTCCTCTACCACGCTACCTTTGCGGTTAACTCCATCGCCCACTTGTTCGGAACCCGCAGATACAACACCAAAGACGAAAGTAAGAACAACCTTTGGCTCGCTCTTTTCACGCTCGGTGAAGGCTGGCATAACAACCATCATTTTTTTCCCGGTGCCGCCCGCCAAGGCTTCTTCAAGGGCGAAATTGACCTGACCTACTACGCCCTCCGCCTAATGTCCCTTTTCAGGTTGGTGAGCGACCTTAGGCCAGTCCCTGCCTGGGTCAAAGACAAAGCTTCCAGCTAAACCAGCTGCTCTTTCCGTGAAGATCGCCATAGTCGGGTCCGGCATTTCCGGCCTTGCCTGTGCCTATATTCTCAAGGAAAACCACGAGGTAACTCTCTACGAAGCCGATGCCAAACCCGGTGGCCACGTCAACACGGTCGAAGTAACGGGAAACACCGGAACCTTCCAAGTCGATACCGGTTTCATCGTATTCAACGAACAAAACTACCCCAATTTCGTCAAACTCCTTGATCAATTGGGGGTCGAATCGCAAGCCACCCGAATGGGATTTTCCGTTCGTTCGGAAAAACTCGGACTCGAATACAGCGGCGAATCCTTTCGCGGTCTATTCGGACACCTCCGGAACCTGTCCGACCCACTCCATTGGAAAATGGCCCTCGACATCATGCGCTTTCACAAATTGGCCAAGGAGAAAAATCCCGGAGATTCCACCGTCGACGAATTCTTGAAACTCCACGGGTTCGGAAATCGTTTCAAAGAGTGCTTCCTCCTCCCCTTGGGGGCGGCCCTTTGGTCCTGTTCGACTACGAGATTCGGAGAGTTCCCCATGGAATTCGTCATGGACTTTCTGGCCAACCATCAAATGCTTCAAGTCGCCGATCGTCCCGTTTGGCGTGTACTCAAGGGGGGATCCCGTTCCTATGTCGACAAAATCGTCCACCTACTCGGAGAGCGACTCCGACTCAAAGCCGCAGTGGAAAAAGTCACCCGCGGCGCAGATGGGGTCGAAATCGCGTTTCCCGACGGCACCGTCCAATCCTTCGACGAAGTCATCCTCGCTTGTCATGCCGACCAAGCCCTCCGCCTGATCGCATCCCCCTGCCCAGATGAGGTTGCCCTTCTGGAATCCTTTCCTTACGAAAAAAACATGGTTTCCCTGCACAGCGATGATTCCCTGCTCCCCCGGAGAAAATCGGCCCGGGCCAGTTGGAACGCGTACCTTTCCAAGCAGAGCAAGAGTCAATCCGTCGTAACCTACGACATGAATATCCTGCAGAGCCTCCCTACCGACGAGCCCTTTTGCGTATCGCTCAATCAACGAAACGAAATTCGCGAATCCGCCTTGCATGGGGAATTCGAATTTTCTCATCCGACTTTTCATTCGGGTAGAAAAGATGCCCAACGACGACACGACGACTTTATCCGCAGACGAGGAATTTCCCTTTGCGGAGCTTACTGGGGATACGGTTTCCACGAAGACGGCCTCAAAAGCGGGCTCCGGGTGTGCAAGGCGTTCGGAGCGTCTCTGTAATGAAGAGTTCCCTTTATTTCGGAGAAGTTCGTCATCACCGCCGTTCCCCCAAAAAGCACGACTTAAGTTACAAGCTCTTCATGCCACACCTCTTTCTCGACGAATTGGACGAGGTGTTCCAGGGGCGCTGGCTTTGGTCGGTCAACCGCTCGAACTTTTCCTCCTTTCACCGCAAGGATTATCATAACCCGAAGGTTTCCTCCCTGGAGGAGGCAGTGCGGGCCACCATGAGCGAGCAAACCGGCCAAGAGGTGAAAGGTCCCATCTCCGTGCTTACTCACCTGAGAACTTTCGGTCACTGCTTCAACCCGGTTACTTTTTATTACGCCTGGGACGACGAAAAATCCCAGCCCCATGCCCTCATGGCCGAGATCACCAACACCCCCTGGGGCGAACGTTACGTGAAAGCCTTCCGTTGGGATGACTCGGATTCAAACCGTTCCAATAAGTCGAAGCATCGATTCGAAAAAGAATTCCACGTCTCTCCCTTCATCGGAATGGACGTCGATTACGACTGGAGATTCTCCCCTCCCGGTGACGACTTGAAAGTCGACATGATCCTGCGGGAGAAAGACAGAGTTTTCTTCACGGCCCATCTCGACCTGAACCGAAAGCCCGTGAACTCCGGCAGTTTGGCTTGGGCTCTCTTGGGTTTCCCTTTCCTGACCTTCTAGGTAAGCTTCGGCATCTATTGG
>JAURNO010000357.1 GCA_030830145.1 Verrucomicrobiota bacterium | reverse complement strand
TCAGGGGCTTGATGTCCTTGACGTCACGATAAGCCGCACGATCCACAGGTAATACTTTTGCCGTCACGGGAGGAAACGTAACTTTTCCGGTAGCGGCCCATTCCGTTCCGCGGATAAGCGTTTCCTGAAAGGCAACGCCTCCCATTGAAGTGTGGCTGTGTCCCATGACTGTGTGAAAGATTCGCCCTTTACCGTAAGTGATGGTCATCAAAACGGGTTCGTGTCTCTCGGATCCCCCTTTGGCGAATGCGGTGGCGAGGACTTCCATGTTTTTGGCCGGACCACGCATGCGGTCGTAGAGTTCTTCCTTTACCTGCAGAAACTCCGTCGGCAAGCCTTTGGTTATAGGGTGCTCCTTTTTGCGGACGACCACCTTGTATTCCCATGGTCTGCCGTGGGAACCACCTCGACCCTTGGAATCATCCCGTACGATCTTGCCGTCTTTCCAGTAAACGTAAGGTCCGTCCTTCTCATTGCGTCCTCCCCAACCTCCGAGTCCGATCATTTCATTGAACTCTTTCCATTTTGGGAAGGAATTGTCGGCGGCATGAACCACCACGAGGTTTCCTCCGCCCTTTATGTACTGGACGAACGATTTCTCGGTTTCCTTCGTCCAGGAGGCTCCATTGTAATTGGAAAGAATCACGTCGTACTTCTTGAAGTTCGGTTTGAAACCGGCTACGTCTGCTTTGGACACCGTGGCGACCTCGATGGTGAAACGACCGGTTGCCTTGAGGGTTTCCATCATGACCGGTGAGCATCTTTTCCAATCGTGGTTGTTCTGTCCGTCCACTAGGAGGACTTTGATCTTGCCTGAACCCTTGTGGTCGTCGGCGAATAATGGGGAAGAAGCAAAGGACAGTTGAAGCAGGAATGCGCCAAGTATGGCAAGTAAGGGTTTGATCATGATCTTCTTTGGTTGGATGGATTTCAAGAACTCAAAAACAAGCCCTCGAAAAATTGATTGGTCAATGAGGGGGGGAATCTACTTGATCGCTACCGCTTTCGATGGAACGCCCTTCTTGGGAACTTCGACTCCGGAAGTCCATGCGATTGCATTGAGGATCAAGGTGCGCCAATCGTGGTTTCCCCAAGTTTCATGGTAGTGCCCGCCGGTGGTTCCGAACCCGCGGCTCTTTCCGTCGGGACGCTCATAGGCCCAACCAATGTGCTGAATTTCTCCGGCTGCCATGGACTTTCGGACGTGGGGATTGTTGGAGTGAGGACCGTCTTTGCGATCCATGGTGCTTTTCGGAGGATGAGCCGAGATGATAGGGGTGACTCCCTTCATGTCAGGTTGAAAGCGCATGTGGTAGTACCACTCGTCTTTTTGGGTGAATGGTTTGACTCCGCGGGTGATAGCGTGCTTGGGGAGCGATTTGACCTCGGCAGTCCAGTGGGGGTTGACCGACCAATGAGTCTCGAAGTAACCACCCATGGCTTCGAGCATGAGGTCACCGGGGCGTCCAATAGGTACTTCCACGGCATAGTGCATGAAAACGAATCCGACACCGGCATCGATGAGCTTTTCGAACTGGTCAAGGTGCTTCATGACGAGGTGTCCTTTGCCGCCATTGCAGAAAATGACTACGCAGTCGGCTCCGTCGAAGGCTTTGGGGTCGGAAGGCCAGCCTTTGTGGAGGGAGGTTTCGAAACCGAGTTTGCTCTTTTCGAGAGCGTTGGCAAGGAGCTCGTTGCCGCTCTCATGGGCATGGGTCTTGGAGTTTTTACCTCGATCGGCAAGGAAGACGACTTTCTTGTTCGCGGCAAAGGCGAGAGACGAAAAGGCCAGGGCGGCAAGTACGGTGAAGAGGAGAGTGCGTGATAGTTGTTTCATAAGTTTGGATTTTGGAAGAAGTGACGGTTGTTTTACTAAGAAAAACGAGGTCGATTGTGAAGTGTTAATTGTGGAATCAGTTGAGAAATAAATTTGAGCCGAGTACGGAATTGGAACTCTCACGATTCCATTCCATTGTCTCCCACCTGCCACTCGGGAAACTTGCCTGCGCCTTCGGCTCCGGGAAAGGCGATGGCCTCTGCATCTTTTAGCGCTGTCTGATCCAGACTGCCAATAATGGAACTGTCTTTCCCACATCCCGACAGCAGGGCTGCGAACACGATAATTGCCGACGCCTTCACCATGGTGACGCACTAAAGTTTTAACGGACCTGGGTGGTTGATCTTCATTGCATTGTTGGAAGCTCCCGGCATTTCGGCATGGGGGTTCCTTGTTTTTGCCTTTCCGGCGGGCAGAACTTTCCCTTTCTCGATCCGGGGAGGGTCGTGCCGGTTGGGTGTCGGATTGGCGGGGATGGAATCTCCCGTTTGCTTGGTCCATGCGGCGAGCAGGGTTCGGGCCTGCTTGAGCGCCTTGCCATGCTTTTTGTCATCAGCCAAGTTGTTCAGTTGATGGGGGTCCTCGTTGACTTGAAAGAGTTCCTCGGGAGGGCAGGGGTTGGCGAATACCTGAAGTTGATTGCGGGTAGTCTTGCCTGCGGCATGGGCCTTCCACAGTTCGTCACCTGCCGGGTAGTGATCATCTGATTCGTAACAAAGGTTCGGCTGGTTGGGGAAATTGTTTTTGATGTATAAATAATCTCCGAAGCGAACCATACGTTCATGGTTTCTGTAAACGTGCCAGTTGTGCTCCGCAAAAACAACCTCGCGCACTTGGGCCTTGGGATTCTTGAGAATGGGCAGGAAACTTAGGCCTTGGATGGGGGAGGGGCGTGTAATGCCAGCGAGTTCGAGGCAGGTGGCGCTCAGGTCGATCACGCTGACCAGGCTTTGGGTGACAGAGGGTTTCTTGATTGCCTTCGGGTAGTGGACAACCCACGGGGTCTTG
>JAURNO010000356.1 GCA_030830145.1 Verrucomicrobiota bacterium | reverse complement strand
CCCTCCTTCTTCAGCTCTTCGACCTTGGCATCCAATTGAGTGACCGAATTATCTATAAAAGCATGGGTGCGGTGAAAGTTCGTGATAACTTCGAAGGTGGGAATCTTGACCCGCTGGGACAATTCCTTGGCGAGGGCGTCCACCCCCGATGCAATCGTACTTTCCGAATACTGAGGGAACATGGGAATGACCATCAGCTTGGTAGCCCCGACATTGTTCTTCAAATCCTCTTCCCAACTATCGTACACTTCGTTAACATAAGGAGGGGAAAGGAGAAAGGCATGGTTCACCTCAACGTAGCCCTCAGGGTCGATTTTCTTCAGTTCATCCCGTACGCTGTTGGTAAAATTCTCCGTGTTGGTGATGAGAGGGAAACTCTCTCCGTCCCATATTCTCTCATAAAGCTTGGCGGACTTGGCGGGACGGAATGGAAGCACAAAACCGTTCAGGATGATCTTCCAGACCCAAGGATTGATATCGATGACCCGAGGATCGCCAAGGAATTCCCTCAAGTATTTGCGCAGGGCTTTGGGAGTCGGGGCTTCGGGTGAACCGAGTTGGACGAAAACGACCTTGGTCTTGCGCTTGGGCGGTATGTAATTTGTGTGCATTTTTAAGAAAGTACTAAGCTATGGAAATTCTAATAACCATATCTAAAATATCAAATTTCTCCAACGAGGAAAACCCTTAGGATAGAGAATCGTCTAAGATGACATTGGAACCGCTCTTCACAGAGAGACCCCTAAGTCCTTCTTTAGACTCGTTCTAAAGTCCCCGAATATCCCGCAAATGAATCGGTACCGACTCCGAGTCTCTGAAGGATGCTCACGAAGAGCTTGGCTAGCGGGGGTTCTTCTTCCACCACTTGACTTCTCCATCCGGCATCACTTATGACTCCGGCACCCGGGAGACTACCATCTTCAAGAAAGCTCGCGTAATTGAGATAACGGCCATTGGCAAAGCCAAGGTTCTTTCCTCCCGCCGAGATAATGGGATAATTACGGGAGAGGTGAAAGCTACTCGATGCGGAACCATGCATGGCAAAAGTGTTGTCCAGCATGTTGCCTTCTCCCTTGGGCTCGTTCGTATTCTTGAGTTTTGAAACAAAGCGGCCGAATTCCTCGGCCTGATAGCGGTTGTAGGTTCCGAGATTTTGCCAACCGTCTTTATCTTTGACTGCATGCGTCAGTCTATGAGCGCCTCCCAAATCCACCGCCTTGGCTAGCAAATCATGCGGACCTCCTCCGTTTTCCCTTCCCAACTGGAAAGTAGCGACACGGGTGGAGTCGCTCAAAAAGGCAAGGTAGATCAAGTCATACATAGTTTGAAAATATTGCCTCGCTTCCTTTGGACCCGCTTCCAAATGCAGGCTTGAAGAATCAACTTCAGGCAAGGGAGCGTCCAACCATTGTTGGGCTTTGGTCAGCTTGACCTCGGTATCCCGAACCGAATCAAGATACTGCTGGAGAGTATCCTGATCATGCTTGGAAAGTTTTCTTCCCAAGGAATGGGTATCATCCATCAGTAAATCCAAAGCGCTTTTGCTACGGGCCAGTTTCGCGGAGGCATCCTTGTCCCCGGCTACAAACAGCATATCGAAAATTTGCTTGGGTTTGTTCATCGCCGGAATGGCTCGGCCCTCCCGGTTGAAAGACTGAGTCTGAGCACCACGGGGTCCACCGATGCCTCCGTTTGTGGACATGACCAGGGAGGAATGCCGCGTTTCATCACCGATAAATTCGGCATAAAGCTGATCGAGAGATATCGAATTCTTGTATGGGCCATGCCCCTTCGTGTCGGCCCCCGTCAGATACTGGTCGGCATTGGAATGACCGTGAACCCGCCGTACGGCAGGATGCGAAAGGCCCGCGTACACGGTGACATCGTTTCGAAGAGGTTCAAGAACATCCAGGACCTTGGTGAATTGAAAATCCTTTTCTCCGCCATGGGGGAACCAGCTCCAATCCTTCCAGGCCGGGTCTTCCTTGAGGGGAACACCCACTCCATCTGGATGGTAAATGCTTACGAATCGCTTGGGAGTTTTGCCTGATGGACGGCTTCCCGAGCCAAAGGATTCGAACCACGGCAATGCGAGAGCAAGGCCGGCACCACGCAAGAAAGTTCTACGGCCCAAGGCATTTGGTTTGTCGTATGTGTTCATCTGACGCTTTCGTATCAATTTAGATGAAGATGGGATTACATCGAGTTAAAAATCCCGCTTTGAGTGACTAAATATATGAGGTCTCCCAGGCGATCCCCCTTTTTCCTGAATTCCACCGCGAGCTCTTCCACCTCGGCATGATCGGAAAAAGAGAGAGGTCGACCGAGAGCATAAGTGGTCATTTTCCGGACCATGGCCCGAGCAAATTGATCCTGTCTTTCCTGAAGCAAATAGCGCTTCAGTCCATTCATCCCTTCCAGGGGCTGCTTGTTGAAAAGAAAGGCGGCGGCGTCTACCGGTTTGTCATTGATCTTCGTACGATAGGAACCGAGTGCATCATAATTTTCGAATGCGATTCCCCAAGGGTCGATTCTCGCATGACAGGAATAACAAGCCGCATCGCTACGGTGATCGGCTATGCGCTCCTTCAGGGTCATTTTTTGGATTTCGGGATCGGCAAGATCCACTTCCGGTACGTTGGGAGGAGGCGGTGGAGGGGGATCGTCGAGAATACTTTCCAGCATCCAAACTCCGCGCTTGAGAGGATTGGAATCCTTCCCATCCGAGTTCATAGCAAGAACGGCGGAGCCCGTCAAAAGACCGCCGCGGTTAAGATGCGGCTGGATGGAAACTTTGCGGAAATGAGAGCCAAGCACGTCCCGAATCCCATAGTGCTTCGCCAACCTCTCGTTGACTAATGCATAGTCGGAATGGATGAAGTCGAAAACACTGGCGTTTCGTTTCAGCAGATCCTCGAAAAAGGCAACGGGCTCATTCCGCATCGCGTCCTTCAGGGCATCGTCTTTGACATGCGTGACGCTCTCCATGCCGTCCAGACCAAGCCATTGCTCGACAAAATGCGCGACAAACCGATTGGAACGGGAATCGGCCAACATTCGTTTGACTTCGGCCTTAAGGATGGCAGGGTCCTTTAGCTTTTCTTGTTCAGCCAATTGTTGCAGTTGAGCATCGGGAATACTCGACCATAAAAATACGGCAAGGCGTTTGGCCAATTCCCAATCACTGATCCTCGACAAACCATCGTTGTTTTCGGGGATGCGTTGAGTCAGGTACAAGAATTCAGGGTGGGCGAGCACCGTTGCCAAAACTTCCTGCATCGTCTCCTCGAAAGTATCGAAGTCCGGTCTGAATTTCTCGAACAAGCCCATGAAACGGTCGATCTCCACGGAACTGGCAGGGCGACCCCAAGCACGCTTGATGAACCGGGAAAGGACTTCGCCACCGTATTTTTTTTCGTTTTTCTTGTCCTGACTATCGAAGAAAATTCTTTTGTGGGTGGCGGGCGGCCATTGAGCATAAAAGGGCGCGGTGATTTCGATTCGGTCCAAGTGAACTTGCAGGGGTTCCTTGCCATGAGCATTTGAGATATTTTTAATATGCAGGAATTCATCCCTCCTGGGGAAGGTCGTGGCAAGTTTGCGGAAGGGGTTTCGTTGAATGTCTTCGAGGTAGACGTCGAAATGAACGTAGTGAGGATTTTCCACCGTTCCCGTAACGGGGATATCCCCCTCGCTGATTGTGTTGGAAAAGTTGGCATTGTTACTGGTGTGAGCGCTTAGCCCAAGGCGAAGGCTCGCATCCTCATCCGGGTTGTCTGAAGAACGCCAAGCACGAATACTGACCCGCATGACTCCATCGTCGGGGAGAAAACGATCCAGGTTCCATTTTAACTCGTTCGATCTTGGCAAGGCCATGAAAACCCCCGAAGCGGCCGTAGGCGGACGGGCCGCCACATCAGGTTCCGGTTTTAATTTACCTGCTTTGTAAGGAGTGCCCCGTCCCGTTCGGGAATTGAAAATATGCATGGATTTACGGATCTTTTCATAGCTCTTGTCCCCGGTTTCGAAAATTTTTGTCTTGGGGTTCGAAGCCAGCTTTTCAAACTCCTCCTCCATCGAGACAAGATAAGTAACAGGATTGGGGCGTTCCCCAGTTACCGTTGCCCGCTTCAAGGCCTTCAATCCCATTTCCCGATAGGTCTGGAACTGCATGGGAGACATCTGAAGAAGTTCGGAACTGTTTTGAAAACCATCTTCCGACGCGGTTTCGGGGGGCAGAGATTCGCCCAATGACAAAGGAACACCCAACAAATCTTCGAGGGCATAGTTGTATTCGTAACGGGTAAGCCGACGGAAAGAAGAGTTCCCCTTTTCACTGCGGGCTATTCTCGAAGCCCTTTGTAATTCCAAAGCAAGCCAATCAATGGTGGCGGAACGGTTTGCGTCCGACAACTCCGCTTGGGCATCATCGGGAGGCATCTCTCCGTTACTCAACACATCCATTACTTCCAACCACCAGTCCTTGTCACCACCCTTGATCAAGTCCGGGTTGAGCGTGTCGATTCGGAATTTGCCTTTCTGTTTTTCAGGACCATGGCAAGGCAGGCAGCTTTGCTCCAAGGCGGGCCGGATAGAAGAATGGAAAACGGAGAGGTTCGCTTGGACCGATTTTTCAGGCAAAAACCCGTCTTTGCTTCCCCCGACCTCATGAGCGGAAAGCAAGGCCGAGTTGGCCCGGCCAGCATCTTTTGCCTCCGCCAAGGTAAGGGGAACCACGGGGGTCCCAATTGCATCAATCTCGAGAAGGGAGGAGTGATGAGTGTTTTTAGGGTTAACGTCATCCCCCGGATT
>JAURNO010000355.1 GCA_030830145.1 Verrucomicrobiota bacterium | reverse complement strand
CCATTCCCTGTAGTAAAGGGTGTAGTCTATTCGGGTGGGGATACGCAGAAGGTCTGCCCAAAATTGGTAATGGTGGGCGGTGTAACCGGCGTCGTTGGACAGCAGTTTGCGTATAAGCAAAGAGTGCTTGTCCGAGGAAGTTGATTGATGGAAATGATCCGCTTCGGCAATCGTTGGAATTCTACCGATGATTGCCAAATAGACTCTTCGAACAAATTGTTCATCGCTGATCTCGTCGTAGGGGGTCAGGTTGTTCTTTTCGAGATTGGCGAAAATGAATTCGTCGATTTTACGAGCTGCGGGACGTGGGTCGAACTTTGCGAATAGTGGTATTTCCTTCCCGGGGAGGGAGTTGTTTTCCTGTGCTTCGGGCGTCCCTTTTGTTTTTCCCGTTTCACCCGAAAACACAAAGAAAGAGATTCCGGTGAGGGCTAACACCACCAAAGAAATACCAGCAAGGGCGAAGGTCTTTTTCCCAAATTTGGGTCGGGTCGGAGCCTTTTGGGCAATCGTTTTCTTCTCTTGTGCTTGAGTAGAAGGCAGGCTTTGCTTGGTTGGGGCAAAGGTTTTTACCGAACTGATTTCGGGAGTGGGAGCGATGCCTGGCACTTCCGATAACTTGATCCAATTCTTTCCATCGATACACGCCAAATCTTCTTCATTGAAGTTTTTTGCCGTTAAGTACTCCCTCATTTGGGCAACGGCGTAGGGGCCGAAGTTTTGGCCGTTCTTGTGAACGTATATCTTCATCTGGTCAAATGTACCTTAATCAAGGATCGGGTGCATCTGAATCGGTTCATGGGAATTTAAAAATTGTTTATTCATTATTTCGGAGGTTGGCAATTTTCAACCGCGTTCTATCAATCGGTATCGTCCAAGCGAGCGTTCAATTCCCTAAGCTTTTCGTCTTTTTCATAAAGGTATTCCTGTTGGGCTCGAAAGGCATTGCCTCGGGTTACGACTAGTTTCAAGTAGTCGGGGTCTTCCTTGAGAGTCTTGCGGGCTAGGTTGCGCTTTGTGGAGAATCCTTCGTTGCTCACGAAGAGTTCGGGATAGCCGTTTTCGAGTTTCCTTTGGGCATCCTCGGCTACCTTTGCAAGAGCAATGTAGCCTGGGTCATCAAGGTGTTTTCTTCGAGCTGTTTCGAGAGATGACTTTCGGCGTGAGTCAGGTTCTTTTTCTATGGAAGGGTTTTTTTCCAAAAGGTATTGATCTAGTGCCCGGTTAGCCCGAAAGGTGGCGAAGAGGGTTTCCTTGTATACGGGATCTTCCCGATGAAGTTTCTTTCGTAATTGCTGGATCTCTTTTTGAAAAGATTTGTGAGAGCCGAACGCGATTGGAAAGCGCTCCGCTTTCTCCTCATCAAGCCTTTTGATTTCATCGACTAACCGGCGGTAAGAAGGGTCTTCCATGTGAAAACGGGCGTGCAGGTTTTTCTTGCGGATTTCATGCTGATCCCGAATCGACTTTTTTACGGGAAAGCGCTCGGCAAGTTCTTCGATTCGGCTTAGGTTGGTAGTCCGGTCGGGGTGTCGGCTGGCGCTAAATACCTGAAGGTTGTCGAAAGAAGCACCTGCTTGGTCAACCTGGAGGGCGAGGTAGGTGCGCTCCTGATCGATAATCGGATGCTTGGCATAGACGACGTGTTCGTGGTCGATGTGGGCGACGACTTGGTCACCTATGAACTCGATGGTTATGACGTGCCATTTGTCCTGCTTGAAGTCATAGGCACATTCTCCGTGGCGCATGGAAAACCAAGGTCCTCGGTCGTCTTGGGCGGTTTGGATGAAGAAGTGATCTCGCCGGATATGGACGACCGTGTTGTAGGGACCGGATGCGCCCGTTACCAATCTAATGTCGCGTGCTCCCTCGAAGCGGAATTCGAAGCGGATGAAGGCATCCTTGAAAGCAGGGTCTTTGTAAAATATTCGTTTGTTGCGACCTGCAAATTGGTTACGGCTGAGAATGCCGTCTTCCACCTGCCATTCTTTTTCAAAAAACCAGTTGTCACTGACTTGACCTTCCGAGAAATGCTCACCGAAACTTAGGTCGCGGGGCGATGCAAGCAAAGGCCGTGAGGGAATGCGGGCTCCGGTCCGTTCCCGCCAGGAAACTAATTTACCATGAAGTTCCTTCACCCGCTTGGCATGCGAAGAAGCCAGATCCTTCTTCTCGGCCGGATCCTTACCCAAGTCGAAGAGCTCGAATTTCTCGGGTCGGGCCGGGTCGAAGTATTCAATCAATTTCCAGTCTCCCTGGCGAATCGCTCCGCTCGAGACTCCTCCCAAAAAATGATTTCGGTCCAAGGGGTAGTGCCAATGCAAAGAATCGCGTTCAGGTGGTTTGGCAGGGTTGCGCCAGGTAGCGAGTGTCGATACGCCATCCAGTTTCTGATTTGGGTCCGGCTCGATACCGGTGGCTTCAAGAAGGGTAGGGTAGAAGTCATGATTGACGACGGGTTTCGGGCATACCTTTCCTGCGGGTACTTTTCCTTGCGGCCACCTGATGATGAGGGGAACCCGGATGCCGCCTTCGTAAAGCTGGCTCTTCCCTCCTCGAAGAGGAGCGTTGGAGGTGACGTTGGTTTCTCCGCCATTGTCACTTGAAAAAATAAGAATCGTGTTATCGGTAAGCCCCAATTCTTCGAGTTTTCGGGACAGCAGACCGATGCCGTCGTCAATGCTCTCAAGCATGGCGGCCAAGTGCGGGTTGTAGCTAGGGGCCCAATGGGTGCAGGCACTTGGGTCGAGACCCGCATCCTGGCAAAGATAACAATTCTTGCGGGTGCTCGCTCCCGGTGGGTGTTTCTTGAGGTACTTTTTTACCAGATCGGGACGACCATTGAGAATTGTGTGCGGGGCATAGTGGCTCAAGTAGAGAAAGAAGGGCTTGTCCTTGTTGCGCTCGACGAAATCGACCGCTTCCAAGTTGAGACGATCGGTCAGGTATTCGTTTTTCCCCAACCGGTTCTCCGGGATGTCAAGCCACCGGATGGGTTGGGTTCGAAAAACATATGGCCAAAAGTTCGCCCCATTGCCCACCCCTTTGATTTCGCTCCCGAGATTCCAGTCGAAGCCATGATCAGTCGGGCGAACCTCGAATTGGGCGTCCTGATATTCGTAGCCGGTGAGGTGCCACTTCCCAACCATCCCGGTACGGTATCCGTTGCGTTTAAGGATTTTGGGAAGCGTAAGCTGACTAACCGGCAAGGCATTGGAAGAGTTGGGTCGAAGATAGTCGAGAATGCCAACGCGGGCTGGGTGTTGTCCGGTCAATAGAGCGGCGCGGTAGGGAGAGCAAACGGGAGCGGCGGCATAGGCATGGGTAAAGCACAGACCTTGCTTGGCCAGCTTGTCGAGATGAGGAGTCTCGTTGAAAGAGTTTCCGTAACACCCGAGTTCGGCCCATCCCAGATCGTCTGCGAGAACGAAAATGACGTTGGGTTTGCTTCTTTGAGCCAGACCGGAAATACTTAAAAGGAGCGGAACGAACAGAATCAGGAAGTGTTTCATCATTATTTGAGGAAGAGTGAAACCGAGGATGCGGAGTCTTTGCCATTGGATTGAAATGATTTTCGGCCGGGTAGGACTGTGTCGGATTCCGAGAAACCATCCCCCCTGAGCTCAGGCTCGCCAACTACTTGTCTGCCCTCGAGCCAAGGCGCTATTTTTACGCGGAGTGGGCTGTTCTCGACGGCAATGCTTTTCACGGTCCCCCCTCTTTCATTCTTCCGTTCGATCCGCACCTTAACCCAAGCCGGTTTCTTGCCTACCGGAACTTTAACCTCCATCCAGTTCCAGGAAGTCGGCATTGCATCACGAACTTGGAAAACTCCATCAGGCAACGAATAAGAAATACCCGCCAAGCCTTCTATAAAAAGGAGAATCTTACCGGCGTTGAAATTCGAATATTGGTCTCCGAAAAATTT
>JAURNO010000354.1 GCA_030830145.1 Verrucomicrobiota bacterium | reverse complement strand
TTTTTGCCCGATAGCAACCATACCAAATCTGGCCGCAAACAAGCGGATAGGCCCCGCTTTCATACGGCCCGCCCCCCTGCTCCTTAATCCGCCAGGAAACCTGCTTCCCCCATTTCATGCAATCATCCAGATAGGCACGATCCGACGTGCTTTCATACATGGCCATCAGCCCCGCATAATACGTGCCTCGAACCCAGTGCTGATTAGGAAATCGGAGCGACTGGCTATTAACTTGCCCACGAACGCGATCCGCTAATTCTTTGACCGACTTGGCCGAAGCGCTCTCTAAGAGGAACGACAACAACAGTATAGAGATTAGGGAGTGCCTCATGTTAACGAATGGATGAGAATTTGGAAAAGGTGGAGGAAGAAGGAGGATTACTTTATCATGAAATCTTTGATGATGATAGGTTGACTTCGTCATTTCATATTGAAAGTTAGCCATATGTAAAAAATAATACCCCCAAGCAGTAAAAAGGTATTCTGGGAAAGATTCATCCAGCAGTTAACTTTTTAGCTATGCTCGATACACTTAACGGTATTTCATTTAAAAAAAAGGATCTTTGTCTTTGTTTAATCTACGCCAACCCGCCTTTCCATCAAAGGCTCGGTTTGAAATCACGGAGGGAACGATTGGGAAAGATTGATTTCGAACTTTTCCTCGAGCCCTGGCCAAGAAATCGAGGAAGGACGACGAGTGGATAATCGGGAAGTCCAAGCCCATGACCGGCCTGGTCGAACTATTCCCAAATCTTCAGGGGATTCCGGCGGAGGATGTCAACGCTCCGAGCATCAAGGGCCTCGCGGGGGCAAACGGGCAGACGCATGCTTCAAGCAAGATCAACGCTTGGGGTTCTCGAACCAGACTACGTTTTGGCTGCGCTGGCCGGCTACGAGGATATCTTTGTCACCATCCCCATCCAGATCGGTGATCATGGTGTCGTAAGCCATTTGGTCGCGACTGAGAACGTGGCGGGTGAAGTTCCCCTTGCCATCGTTCTCGTACCAGACTGCAAGCTTGGATTCGTACCCTACCGTACTCATGTCGATATCTCCATCTCCATCAATATCACCGAAATCGGTCGAGTGAGTGGAATGGATCGAATCGTCAATCATATGCTGCTTCCAAGTGGGAGCCTCGAACCAAAGAACCCCCACCCCATGACCACGAGTGGCCAGAATATCGATCTTGCCATCCCCGTTTACGTCGGCGGGCGCAGCATGGGTGGCACCTAAATGTTCACCGGCTCCCGGGAGCATTTCCCGGCGCCAGGGCTTGGTTATATCCTTCCCCGAATAGTAGAGCGCAAAGTAATTGCCGTTTTCAAAAGGTTTGCCCTTGGCCCCCATGGCAAAGTCCATGCGACCATCTCCGTTGACGTCCCCGAAGTCGAAGTAATGACTGCCCCCCTGGGCCGTGCCCTTGGCTAGTGGAATGATGGTCCACTCGATCGGTTTCTTTTTGGAAATCTTGGGTTTGAGCCAGCACACCGATCGTGAATACGGTCCTTTGTCGTCGGTGAAATCATTGGCAATGAGATCGTTCTTGCCATCCTGATCTATATCGAAGGAACGGATGCAGTGAACCCCAAAGATCTCATCGGTGATCTCATGCATCTTCCATTCGCTTGAAGTCGGGTTCTTGTCCGGGCACTCGAGCCAGAAGACTCCGCGTACGAAAGAACCCACGAAGTCGAGATCCCCATCTTGATCCACGTCGTGCAGGACGCTGTGTATGCATCGGCCCTTCAGTTTCGTATATCGGGGACCGGCGTGGGCAAGGACTTGTTTCTTTTTGTAATCGGGCCCGAGGTAAAGGAAGACCTTGCTATCCGCTGAGAAGAGAATTTCCTGATCGCCGTCCTTGTCATAATCGTGAGCGGTCGCGGAGTTTACGTGGGAACCGGAAAAGATTTCGTGACGAGCCCAATTCGCACCCTTTGCAGAAGCGAAAGCAACTAAAACAAATAAAAAGACGAAATTAATTCTCATAATCTTATTTTACTTTCTTTTAATGGATTCCCGTATCCATGGAAGTAGGTTTTCGTAATCACATGTCTTGGTATCAAATTTCTTCATCAGAAACCTGTATGCCTTGTCATCATTTACATCCAGAAAATATCCGTTAATTCGAAGAAATACATCGGTACCAAAAAAAGCTACTCTCTTATTTCCATCCAAAAATGGATGGTTCATTAAGAGGGACTCGAATAATGCCGCAGCCATCTCTGCCAAGTCTTGATAATAGCCTGACTGCGGACGGTAAAGAGCACTCTCGAGTATACCAGGTTCTCTCACTCCATGAGTTCCCCCAAATCGATCGATCAAGCGTTCCTGAATAGCAAGAACCTCATCCGTGGAGAGAAATTTTATCTTCACCTACTGAGCTAACTTTTGGCCGAGAGATTCGTGGGCATTCATGGAATCCTCAAGATGCTTCATCACTTCGGGACGAACACGATGACGACGAAGATAATCCTCGATGGCTTCCGTCAAAACCCCGGAAATACTTTGGTTTGATTCTTTGGCAAGCTCCCGAAGATTTTTCCATGCGGACTCTTCCACTTTCGAACTTATTTTAATTGCACTCATGAAATTCAAAATAAACCCATAAAAACTTGACATGTCAAGATATGTCAAGTCACCTTGCATCGCAAGCTACGTCTCTTTCCAAACCATAAAACCCGAGGAAGGACTGATTATAGGTTAACCCACAATCAGTGAACAAGCTCGATCCGGCTCCAGTAGGCGGCTTCATGAGACCAACCGGTGGCTTGGTTAAGGAGCTCGACGTTGATCGTCTGGCCCGCGTGCTTGCTTAGGTCGATCTGGAACTTGCGCCATTTCGTTTCCGTTACGTCCTCGCTGAGCTCTTTCTTTCCATTGACCAGAACGACCAGTTTCCAATTGCCCTTCGGGTGATTGGTCACTTCCAACTCAAGGATGGTCTTCTTCCCCGCCGGCACCTCGACCTTCCGGGATAGCACGCAGGGAATGGACTTGCTGAGCGGATGAGTAAGAAGCACCTTCTTGCGTCCATTCCATTGAGAGCGCAACCCAGGCTTCATGGCCGGACCGCCCCAGTCGCGGACCTTCCAACTGGAAGCGAAAGTCGCGACGTCGGCCGCTAAATTCGATCCTGCCTTTG
>JAURNO010000353.1 GCA_030830145.1 Verrucomicrobiota bacterium | reverse complement strand
GCCAACGCATGATGTCAAAATTTCCCTGCCGGAACTCGGCGAACATCATGGCCTTTTCAAGCGTGCTGAATCCAACTCCAAAAGAAACATGCCCCGTTCTACCCTCTTCGACATTAACGATCAAGTTTCGTCTGCTATTTGCAAGTTCTGGATCTTGTGAGGTGATAGGCTCGTCATCAAGGGTGACTTTTTCAAAGAAACGGGTATTGCGGAGCCTAGCTTCACTGGTTTCCATTCTGATCAAGTCAAAGGTTTCCCCGGGAGACAAAGCCAACTCACGAAGGATAGCTATGGTTTTGGTTTTTTCATTCCCGCGAACCTGAATCGAATTAACCGAGAATTTGTTGTTTTCATTAATTTCAAACCGTAAATCAATTTGCCCGGTATCCAAGTTTGGTTTCCGAATGGATCGAACCCGAGCATCCAAATAACCTTCTTCTCCGTACTTCTTACGCAAACGTTCTCGCTCCGCACCCAAAAGGGTTGGTGAATAGGGTTCGCCACGCTCGATTTTGCCATCCGCCAGCAATTCCTCGGTCGTAAGGACCGCATTACCGATCAAGACCTGTTCTCCAAAATAGGATCGCTCACCTTCCACGACATTGATGGTAAGGTAAAGACCGCTTTTTCCCTCGGGAGAAACACTAACACCATTTTGTTCGATTTTCACGTCGAGAAATCCTTCGTCGCGATAAGCTGACCGAAGTTGATTCAAGTCTTCCTCCAAAACCGTCGGACGGTAGCGAGAACGCTTCGACCAAAAACGCCAAAAACGCCATGGGGCCGTTTCCATTTCTTTGAGAAGTTTTTTGCTCGAAAGGTTTGCGTTACCTTCAAAAGAGATCTTTCGGATCTTTCTTTTTTCATTTTCGACGACTCGAAAGAGAATCGAAACATTTTTGTTATCAGGCATTTGCTTGACTTCGCTCTCGACCCTCGAGTTCCAAAATCCTTTTTCCAGGTATAATTCTTCAAGTGCTATTTGGTCCGCTTTGATCTCGGACTCGTCAAACAATTCACCCACACTGATCGCAATTTCCTTTTCCAGTTTTCTGTCGGATAGATCGTCATTCCCGGAAAACTTGATTTCTCCAATCCTTGGTTTGGTCCGAACTTTGAAAACCAAAGCTACTTCTTCATCCGTAGAATTCTCGGGGTCTATGTATACCTTGACGTCGTCAATGGCACCGGTTGCCATCAGGTTGGCTATCGATTTATCTATCGCCGACCCAACGAAAGGAATACCCGTTTCAATTTGTAGGTTCTGAAGGATGAAGGACTTGCCTAAAGTTTTCGGACCCTCCAACTCTATGCTAATGCTGGAAATAGTCTTTCCATCGGATAGCGAAGCTTGAGACCAAAGAAGGGCAATTCCCGGAATAAGAAACAATAATAGGGATAAGGAACGGAGTAATCTCATGCGATCAGTTCAGTCTTGGGTCACCTTCCATGCTGTCGAATCTCGTATACTTTCTTCGGAACGCAAGGTTTACTCTTCCAGTCGGTCCGTTCCTTTGTTTTGCCAACAAAAGCTGAATGGGTTCAAAATCTTCTTCGGGTGACTCGCCCTCCTGTTGCCCTTGATCCATTTCCCGAATATCTTCTCCTTTGCGGTGTTTGCCCAAGAGCATGACCACGTCGGCATCTTGCTCAATAGACCCTGATTCCCGCAGGTCGGAGAGACGGGGATCCCTCTTTTCTTTTTCCGAATCTCTATTAAGTTGGCTCAGGACGATAACAGGCACATCCAATTCCTTGGCCATTGCCTTCAAGCCTCGGGAGATGTCGGAGATTTGGTTTTCCCTCGAAGCCGAGCGGGCATCCCCTGAGATCAATTGAAGATAATCGACCACCACTAAACTTAATTTGTTTCTCGTTTTGACTCTTCTGGCCTTCGCTCGAATTTGGTTTATTGTTAAACCACTCGTATCATCAACCCAAATCGGAGCCTCCTGAAAGCCCTTGCTGATTTCGTTGAGTTTTTCTGCATTGCTTTTGGCAATGAAACCTCGGCGCAAGTCATTCATATTTACTCTTGCACGACCACAAATCAGCCTCATGGCGAGAGATGTTGCACTCATTTCCAAACTAAACACCAATGTGCTTTTGGGCTTTTCTGCATATTTCGGGGAAAAAGCTATGTTTTCGACCATATTCATGGCCAAACTAGTCTTGCCTACGGAAGGCCTAGCCGCAATAACGATCATTTCGGCAGGCTTGAAGCCATTGGTCAAATTGTCCAAATCCTTGTATCCCGTCAGCAATCCATCGGAATCCTCCTTCTCCAGCATTCTCTTGATCTGAGCCATTGCCTCCCGAATAGGTTCCTTGAAAGGAATCGAGGAACGGATACTCTGCTCATCACTCAGTGAGCATACCCTTTGCTCCATGTTCGACAAAAAGTCATCAACGTCACCCTGCAAGTCGTTCGCACCGTCAATAATATCGAAAGCCACGTAAATGCATCTTCGCAAAAGAGCTTTCTGCTTAACGATTTCAAGCCAATGAGAGGCATGTGCGGTCGTCTGGATCCGTGAAGTCAGATCAATCAAACCTTGCTGACCTCCCACCTGCTCTAGTTGCCCTCTCGTGGCAAGCTTTTCCGCCAAGAGGATTTCATCGGGATGCTTGTTTTCCCGATGCAGATCGAGCAACGAATCGAATATCAATTGGTGACTGAAATGATAAAAATAATCCGGGCCTATGGATTGCTCCATACAGCGACCAAGGACTTCCCCTGAGGTATCCATGATACAGGCAGCCAACAAACCTTGTTCGGCATCTTGGTTACTGGGTAAGGCATTGCCTTCAATCGTCTTGCTATCCGAACCTTGTTTGGCCGAAAATTTAGCTCCTTCTTTTTTGGAAAACTGCTTTTCTTTATTTGAAGAAACTACTGCTGGCATTCTTTAACCTCAATTGAGAGAAGAGTTATTGCTCGGTCGGTTCTATGGGATTTTCAGAAACGACTTCGACCTCGACTTCGGCCTGCACATCTTTGTGAAGTTGTAAAGTGACGATTTGTTTGCCCAACTCCTTAATCGGGGTGAAGGAAACAAAGTGTTTCTTGTCCAAAGTAAACCCACTCTCGCTTAATTTTTCGAGAATATGATTTATCGTTACCGAACCAAAAAGTTTTCCACCGGTGCCTGTCTTTACGGCTACGGCAATGTTAAGGTCCTTGAGTTTGTTGGCAAATTCCTGAGCTTTCTGTAATTCATCGGACTCACGTAAAGCCCGAGCTTGCAGAAGCGAATCAAGCCTTTTCTTGTTAGCCAAATTCAAAGGGAGTGCCTTTTTCTGAGGGATAAGATAATTTCTCGCGTATCCGGGACGAACTTTGACAACATCGCCCTCCGATCCGAGTTGGGGCATGTGTTGTACAAGTAAAACTTCTGTAGTAGCCATAATGATTTGTGAGTATGCTGGGGGGGTTAAAAAGGTACGTCTTCGTCCAAGTCGGGATCAGTAGCAGGGGCGGAAGGTGAAGACTCAGGGGTGGAAGGTGAAGGTGTTGAGACTGTGGATGAAGGCGAAGGTTCGCGAGCCATTGGTGGTCGATCGGATCCTGTGGATTCTTGTTTGGCATCGACGAATTCAAAGTTGTCCAACACCACCTTCAAGGCACTTCTTTTATCGCCTTCTTTTGATTCCCATTGATCCAATTTGAGACGTCCTTCCACGAAAATTGACCTGCCTTTGGTAAAAAATCTTCCGACCGCCTCCGCTCG
>JAURNO010000352.1 GCA_030830145.1 Verrucomicrobiota bacterium | reverse complement strand
GCCAAACCGCTCTCCAGTTTGAGCATACAAGGTTCCAGAGTGTTGCCGGAGTCAGGGCGAATCGAAGAATCTTCAGCCCACTCGACGCCGACGGTTTTGGTCAGAACGGCGACCGTATCAACGATTACGCTTTCTTTCTCCTTCTCGGAAACGGCCGTAACGATATCTTCAAGTTCGTCTACTTTTTCTTGGTCCACCAAAGCACGCGGAAGATAAAAACCTGCAATGAGCAAAGCCGCAATGACGAGGACGGGACGGACAAATTTGATTATTTTGTCGACTGAAGAAGATTCCGAGACTTCTTCGATTTCGTCGCTAAGTCGTTCTTCTGCGTAATGAGCCAAGCTCGCCGACATGTCCATGAAGTAGACGTAGATCCTCCTTGCTTCCTCTGATTCCGCCATCCAGTCTTCAAGTTTGGATTTTTTGGAAGGAGAAAGGTTGTTTTCAACCAAACCGTCCAACAACTCGTGAAGTTCCAGGATTTCTTCGTCCGACAAACTCATCTTGCCTGCTCCGCTGAAATCTCAAAGGAGACGCAATCAAAAAGCGCCTTGCGAATACGGGTAAGAGCTTTGTAAGCCCCTTGTATTGTCCTGCCGCAAGCCTGAGCGGCGGCCGTAACGTTTTTCCCCGACTCATACCTCGTTAAAATCATTCTCCGGTCCCTGTCATTGAGTTTCGCAAGGCAGCGAGTGAGAGCACCGTGCCTATGATCGAGTTCCTCTTCCATTTCTCCTCGGGTTTGAGAAATAACGTCAACGACTTCTTGATTGAACACCACATTGGCAGTGGCAAATTTTTTGCGAGCGGCCCGAACTTTCCAATAGGCAATTTGGCAAGCCCAGGAATAAAAATTCGTCCCAATCTCAAAATCCTTGAATTTTTCACAAATCGTAAGGCTCGCTTCCTGAAGAATGTCTTCGGCATCGCTACGGGATGGTACAAGAGTATGTATGTAGGCAAAAATCCTCCGTTGATAAGTCATCATCAACTGGACAAGCTCGGAAGAACGATCTGGGGGAGTTGATTCCATGGAGTGAAATCCAATCAAGCGGCCTGCTTGATTTTGGAGGGCGAAGATTTTTTCTGCTTATCTTTTTTCTCTAGTTTCTCGAATTTGTCGAGCCCTCTGCGACTCACTTCCTTCAATGCTTTGTCGAGACTTTTGGACGCAAGCTTGATGGCCTTGGTCTTGGCCCGTACGTTTTTACCTTCCGACAACTCAGTCATCCGATAATAAATGGTTCCACCTGGCGACTGAGTAAGACGAGAAGTAAGTTGTATGTTTTGCTTTCTGCGACGTTTGATCCGCTTCACGCTATTAGGCGGATGGTTTTCGGTTCCAACGCTGTCATCCCTAGCTAACTCACCATCGGCTTCGGCAAGCAGTCGCTCCAAAGTAGTCTCGTCGAGGTATTTATGCCCCAAATCATTGCAGGCAAAATCGTCGTCATAACTGACTTCCTCATGAGGGTCGTCCACGGTCATTATTTTGTGAGCTGGTCCGAGAACCCCTTTGAAATCTTTCCAAAACCATTGCACGGCTTTGTGAACGGCCTTTTTGCGACTGTTGCCATAAATTGACTTCTTTGCGATGAAAGTCCTGTTTGGACCCAACCTTGCCTCAATGAGGTATTTGTTATCGTAAATAAGGCGGAAGTAATCTTCGTATGAAATGTTAAGGCTGATTTCGTACTTTAGGAAGTCATTGACTTTCATCATGGCTGGTTCTCCTTTCGGGCGTTAATGGATTGAAACAAGTTACGAGAGCCAATAGCCCACATCCATACCCTTAGGACAAACAAAGTTGCCAAACCTAGGTCAAATACGACTCAAGCTTCTGCCATACAACAGATAATGGAATAACAATTATTCTGAAAGAAGTGCTTGAATTTCCTTTTTCAAGCGACTTCCGATATTCGGAGAGAATCCAACGTGCACATGGCGAACTTTACCTTGCTTGTCGATAATAACGGTTTGAGGAATACCTTCTACTTTGAAGCTTTTGCCCGCAACTGCCTTGGGATCAAGCGCGACGGTTAAGCTTTCCCATTTCTTTTGCTTGAGGAATTTCTTGATTTGCTTGGACTTTTCGCCTTGGTTAACGGCAACGAGTGCAACTTGGTTTTTGGGGAAGGAGGAAGTCGCTTTCATCAATTCCGGCAAGGCCCGTACGCAGGGTCCACACCAAGTGGCCCAGAAGTCCAAAACTACCACTTTTCCCTTGTGTTCGGCCAAGTCGAATTTCGCGCCGTCCAAGAGAGTTGTCTTGACCGATGGTGCTGGCAAACCAACCAAAGAGTCAGAAGCTTTAATAGGGGTGGGAGCTCCGGAAGATGCCGGCAGGCCGGCCATCTCTGCAAATTCATCCAGATCATCAGAAAGAACCTCCACTTTCACCACGACATTCTTTTCCAACGCCTGAGTCTTGATCCGATTGAGAATGGCGGGTGCCTGTCCCTCTTGAGAAGCAGCTAATTGAGCCATGCCGAGACCTCCTTGAGCAACGGTCCACAACCCGAGGGCGGACTGTGCATCCACACAGTTCACGCAAACCTCCAACCCAAGGGTCTCTTCGCGAAAGCTGACTGAAACCCCAAGTTCCCGTATTCCTTTAACAGCGTTTGCAAGACCAGCCATGAGAGGGTTTTGGTTATCAAAATTCATCCCGGGTTGCGTCCAAACCGAAGGAGGCACCTTCATCGCAAAGGTTAACTGCCTGTCTTTAGCCAAAACGTTCAAACAAGCAAAAGCCGGATCCAGTTTTCCCGCCTTATTGTAGGCCATGACTTGAGCGGGAACCCCCAAAGCCAAAACCGAACCCTTTTCCCCCGAACTCATGGACATTAACATGTCGGAATCTATATTCGGCTCGTCCAAAAGCTCTTTCGGCAAGGTCAGGTAAGTCTTCCCGCCCTGAGACTTGCGTGTCGACTCGACCTTCTTTCTTGCTTCGGGGCCTTCTTCTTCCTCAAGGCTATCCATCATGAGCTTCATTACGGCATCGAAATTAACTTTGCCTTTGGCTTTGGCAACGACCAAGAACCCTACTTCCGAGCCCATCTTGGGCTTGCGACCTTGAGCTTGAGCAGCCATGATCTTGTCAAACCCGCTGGCCGAGACTTCGATGCTTTCCAAGTCATCGATCTTGAGTCCGGTGAGCTTGCTGAACTCTTGGAAATCATCATCCTGGCCAGCTTGATCAATAAGCATTTGGGCTTGTGGGAATTTTTTCTCCAAGAGTTTCATGAAACCACTGTCTCGGATTGAGGTGATATCAACTCGAAAAGAAAAATCCTCGGAGGGCTTACCGCACAGAAAAGAAAATGAGCTCAGACACAGAAGAAGGAGGGAGAAGTAACGCGATTTCATGATTTAGTTTGTTGTTTGTTTCTGGAAACTTTTTGTTGAGGGAAAGGAAATGCAGGCAGATGTCAACCCAAGTACCTGTAAACATTGGTTTCGCGGGTTTCGAAGCCAAGAGACTGGTAAAGCTTGTTTGCGGCTTCCCTGGATGGTCGGG
>JAURNO010000351.1 GCA_030830145.1 Verrucomicrobiota bacterium | reverse complement strand
GGCCCGACGAATGGGTTTTCGAGCTTCGCAAGGATGCCCAATGGTCAGACGGTAAGCCCCTCACCGCCGAGGACTTTCTCTTTTCCTTCCGCCGCCTGCTCACCCCTGCCCTCGCCTCGGATTATTCCTTCATGCTCTATTATATCAAGGATGCCGAATTCTACCACAAATCCCAGCGTTCTTACCTCCTTTCCCGCAACGAAGGCAACTTCACCAAGGAATGGTGGTCCTCCCTCAAGGAGGTTGACTTCGGTCCAAACGAACAGGCAAAGGAAGGTTCGTTTAATTTCATCGGGCTCGACAAGTTGAACCTAAGCCAATTGGAAAGGCTTTTGAAGGAGCCCCACCTTTTCAAATGGCCGAAAGAAGTTTCAGGGGAAATCCGCCGAGACCTCCTAATGAAAAACCTCAACTATGAGAAAGACAATCGGGGCAAGCTGGCAAAAGAGGAATTAAAAGACCTCTGGGAACTCATCGACTTCGGTGCTACCGCGCCGGACAAGCATACCTTGAGGATCAAGCTCAATTCTCCCATCCCCTTTTTGCCTGAGATCACCAAACATTATACTTGGTATCCGGTGCCCATGCACGCCGTCCTCAAGCACGGCAAAATCGGCGACCGCTTCACCGATTGGACGAAACCGGATAATTTGGTCTGCAACGGGGCTTTCGTCCTCAAATCATGGAAGTTCAACGACCATATCGAAGTTGCCCGCAACCCGCTTTATTGGGACAAGGAAAATGTCGGCATAAACGGGGTGCGTTTTCTTCCCATTACCAACCTCTACACGGAGGACCGGATGTATTACGACGAACAGATGCATGTAACTTACACCATTGCCTCGGAACTCATCGAGTACTCTCGGAAAAACTACCCTGAACATGTTCGCAGCGAGCTTTACCTCGGCACTTATTTCATTCGGACCAACGTTGCCAACAAGCCCTTCACCGATCCAAGGGTACGCCTGGCTTTCTCTCTTTCCCTCAACCAAAAATCCTTGATCGACAATGTTCTCAAAGGCGGACAGAAACCTGCCGCCGGACTGGTTCCTCCTTTCGCCGACTACCCTGCCTCCGACGCCGTAACCTTCAACCCCGATCTTGCCCGAAAATTATTGGCTGAAGCGGGTTACCCGGGAGGAAAGGGCCTTCCGGACATCGAATTCCTCACCACCGACAAAGAGTCGTCCAAGATGACGGCCGAGGCCTTGCAAGCCATGTGGAAGGAACACCTCGGAGCCACCATCAAAATCAAGCAAATGGAATGGACTTCCTATATTACCGCGATGTTTGAAAAGGACTATGATCTGGCGGCCGGTGGTTGGATCGGCGATTACATGGACCCCCTTACTTTTCTCGATATGTGGATGAAGGACGCCGGAAACAACCGCACCGGCTGGCACAACGAGGAGTTTGAGGAAATCCTCGGCGAAGCCGCCCAAACGGGTGACCCGACCGAACGCTACGCCCTGCTCGCCAAGGCCGAGGCTCTCTTTCTCAAGGAACGCCCCATCCTCCCGGTGTACTGGTACACCCGCAACTACCTGCTCCACCCCGACGTGAAAGGCTGGAACCCACTGCTCCTCGACAACCACCCCTACAAGTTCCTCCGCTTGGAACCAGGATCCCAAAACAAGAAGGACTGATAGGATGTTTCGCTTTCTCATAGGTCGTTTGTTCCAAGGCATGCTCGTGCTTCTCGCCCTCTACACCATCACTTTTTTCTTGGCCAAGGCCATGCCGGGCGAACCCTTCACTTCGGAAAAAAACGTTTCTGCGGAAACCAAGGCAAACATTCGCAAACTCTATGGTTTGGACCAGCCCCTTTGGAAACAGTACTTCGTTTATCCCAAGAACATCATCACGGAGGGGTCCTTCGGAATTTCCACGAGCAAGGGGAGACCCGTTGGAAACATTATTCTACAGTCCTTTCCCAACTCACTCCTCTTGGGACTGTGCTCCTTGGCGTTTGCCATCGGCATAGGCGTGCCCATCGGAGTCCTTTCCGCCGTTCGGAAAAACAGTTGGGTCGATTGGACCTGCATGGCCATCGCGATGATCGGTATCTGCGTTCCCTCCTTCACCATCGGTCCTCTTTTACAAATCTATGCGGCCGCTCATATCCCCGGCTTGAAAGTTGCTGGTTGGGGAAACTTGCAGGACGTTCTTCTGCCCGCGTTTACTCTTGGCCTCGTTTCCGCGGCTTACCTGGCCCGGCTAACCCGTGGCGGTATACTGGAAGTGCTTTCCCAAGATTTCGTTCGTACGGCGCGGGCCAAGGGAGTCTCCCCGACCAAGGTCATCCTCAAACATACGCTCAGGGGAGGCCTTCTTCCCGCAGTCGCTTACTTGGGGCCCGCGTTTGCCGCCTTGATCAGCGGTTCCTTTATCGTGGAGACGATCTTCCAAGTGCCCGGCATGGGACAACACTTCGTCAATGCGGCCACCACACGGGACGAATTTCTTCTCTTGGGGCTATCCCTCTTCTTTGGCTTTCTCATTGTCGTCATGAACCTCCTCGCCGACCTGCTCACCGGATTTTTGGACCCACGTGTACGGTTGGCCGGAGAAACCGAATAGACTCATGACCGACAAAATGTCATCGATCCCCCAAGGTTCCTCTCTCTGGAAAGATGCCCGGGCCCGCATGTCAAAGAACAGGTTTGCCATGGGAGGGCTTTGGGTAATCGGCATCATGTTTTCACTTTGCTTTGTTTTCGCATGGTTTTGCCCGGATCCGAACAAGGTCAACCTCGTCAACAAATTCGCTCCATCATCCGGAGAACACTGGTTCGGTACGGATGCCCTCGGTCGCGACCTGTTCGCCCGCATCCTTTACGGAGGTCAGGTTTCCATTCTAGTAGGCTTAATCGCCACCGCCGTTTCCGTTGCCATCGGAATCGTCTACGGTGCGGTTTCCGGATTTGTCGGTGGAAAAACGGATGCCTTCATGATGCGCATCGTGGACACCCTTTTGGCCATCCCCTTTTTGGTTCTCGTTATCGTTCTGCAGGCAACCTTGAGCAAATGGTCCGGGGACGCGACCATTTGGATCGTGGAAAATTTCGGTTGGGACAAAGAATTCACAGGCAGACTGACCAACGTCGTCCCCTTGTTCTTTGCCCTCGGCTTGTTGGGTTGGCTTACCCTCTCGCGAATCGTTCGGGCCCAAGTCATGAGTATCAAGGAACGCGAATTCGTGGAGGCCGCCGTGGCCCTTGGTTATGGAAAGACCCGCATACTCTTTCGCCACGTGATCCCCAATGTCCTGGGTCCCACGGTCGTCTACTCGACCCTTACGGTGCCGGGCTTTATCATGTACGAGGCCATCCTGTCTTTCTTGGGCTTGGGCGTGGAGTCGCCAAACAGTTCATGGGGCGTC
>JAURNO010000350.1 GCA_030830145.1 Verrucomicrobiota bacterium | reverse complement strand
CGAGTCACCTTCGTTTGATAATTTGCGAAGGCCTTCGGGTGGATTAGGCAAATTCCAATCTTCGGGAACCCGGTGATCTTCGCTGAGTTCGAATTCCTTGAATGGTTCCCATATATTGTAGTACTCGAATCTTTCATCTTCAACCTCAAGGATTCCTCCCACCCATTCAAGTAACCCGTTTTCATCGTAGGTCAGAAAGGATGCTCCGATGACCTTCCAGGTGCCTTCGTATTCATCAAGCGAATAGCCTTCTTTTTCGAAGTAGATCGCCTCACCGGAATAGGTTCCGTCTTCCTTGTGGATGAATTTGTTAATGCTGTATGACTCTTTGTCTTCCTCGTTCGTCCATTTTGATTTCCAGGTGCCTAGCAAACCGTTTTTGAAATGATGGGGTTTTTCCTTGGCCAGCATTTGAGCTGCAACGATTCTTGGCCGAATCTCCGGGTCACGCCAGGCGGGATCGAGAACATTGCCGATGAAGGTTGCCAATTGTTTGAAGAAGTTCGTTTCCTTGTCCTTGAGCAAAAGGGTGAGGGAAACTTCGTAGAGCCCGTCTTCCTTGGCGGATTGCAAGGACATGCTGTCCAGCAGACCAAGGCCAAGAATCGTAATCTGCTCTTCTTCGTTCAAATCTTGACGGGCGATGGGCAAGGCTTCGGCAAGCTTGCCGAAATCCAAGACCACATTCATGTATCCGTTGGCAAGAAGTTTGCGTTTTTCAGCCTCGATTGGATTCGATGCCATGCCGGACTTAAGCAATTCGGCTTGTCTCTGGGAGCCGATGATGAGCCGGTTGTCCTTGGCTACGAGGCTAATGCCCATAGCCTGAAGGGGCGTGCGGGCATTTTGGTCGAAGAGGGCGAGTAGTTTGTTCTTGAGGATCTTTTGGTAGATCTTGCCTGCGGGATCCACGGTTCCGATGGCGAGAACGAATTCGGGTATCTCCGGTGGCCATTCGTTTGATTCTTCCGATTCCGGCAGGTCAATCAGGCTGAGCACCAAGTCTCCCGAAAAAGCAGAAAGGGCTTCGTCCGGAGTAAGACCGAGTCCCTCGATGGATTCGTCCATGGGAGGCAAGTCCATGAGGTCGCCCAGGTTGCCCGAGATATCGTTGAGCCATATTCGAAGGGTTTCCATGTTGATGGAGATCGTGGCCGAAGCAATCGACTCAGAGGGGAGGAGTCCGAGCATGGCATCTCCGACTCCGTCCCCAGCAAAATCATAGGGGAATGCATCTCCGTAACTTCCGCCCGCCTTGATGGTCAGTTGACCGTCCTCCCCGGTGATTTCATAAGTAAAGCTCCCGTCCATCATCTGCTCGACGAGTTCATCGGGGAATACCATTTGATCCTCGGTCATGAGCATAATCCAATTAAGGTAACCTTCCATTTTCATATACATTCCAGCATCGAAGGAGTTGCCAAGGTGTTCGGAGAAGGCCGGTTCCAGTTCATGGGGGGATTCCATTGATGCAACGATATCATCGGCTTCAAAGGAGTTTCTGGAGATCGAGACTTTGAAGAATGCCATGTCGACCCCAATGGCGAGAATCCAATGTTCGTGTTCGATAAGGCGCAGATTATTTCGGGAAGTGCGCCGAACTGCATCGTTCTCGCGAGAAGCCTCGAGCATGAGTTCGACCATCGTTTCGAACTTCTCGTGGTCGGCCAAAGGCAAGACGAAACCAAAAGTGGGGAGGGGAGGGATGATCATGAATTCACTCCTTGGTTTTTGGCCACTTGCAGGTCCCGCGAAGAGAAAACAATCTTTCCTCAACTCAATTCCTGATTCGGAAGGATTCTCAATCATATGGGTCAGGTATACGGCCATGTCCAATTCGGCTTGGTCCTCCTGGTCAACCGATTCAAATAGTCCAAGTCTGGAGTAACCAAAAGCGATAGCCGGCATGTGGACAAATGAATCGTAATCCATTTTTTCTTGGATTTGTCCGGGCCGAATCGTGGCGACGAGCCAGGCATCTTCCGGAATGAACTTGGCTAGATCCGAGGGGTTTTGTTGCAAGTTAATAGGAGCGCAACCCGTGAAGATGAAGGTAGCCAAGCCCAAAGCAAGCCACCGAAAGGAGGAGAGGTTTTTATTCATGGGGTTGATCGGGGGAGAGGATTAGTGATGATGCAAAAAAGCCCGCTTGCGCGAGCTTTTGCCAATGAAGTGAAAGATGAGGTGAAAATTACTTTCTGCAGTCGTGCATTACGCGAAGCCAAATCTCGCGCAGGTCGTGCATACGCAGGTTCGTTTCCTTGAGGTATTCTCCAAAAATACCCTTGTTTTGATGTGAGAAAAGACGGTTGATGCGCAAAGACTCGTTCAGGGCGGCATGGGCCTTCTTCAAGTGGCATACCGCCAAAAGATAGTCGCCCAAATCCAAACTGTTGGCGGCGAGAAAACTATGCCTTTCTCCATCGGACAAACTAGCGCAATAACCCCAAGAAAGGTGAGCCTCGGGTTGTTTATTATTATGGCGCATCAGGTGTTCCCATGCATTGCGGAGATAGCTGTATAACGCAGAGGAAGAAATGTAGATGGGGTGGCGGTGAATCGTGTAGGGGTCCAAGTGCCGGACTTCCTCGATATCCAAAGGTTTGAGTTGCCTCATTTGTTCATCGTCCAACTCAATGTCGTCTATCGATGCCCAGTCTTCGTTTTGCCATCCCATGATGCCGGCGATGGAATCCAATCGGTCGGGATCGTTCTTCGATTTATTGTAAGCGGAAATGAACCGAGAAATTTCCTTGTCCGACTTGCGCAAGAACTTTTGCCAATCCGCTTCGTTCCAAGCTATGTCGCCATTTTCATCCCACTCACCCTCGTTGTTACTCTCGAATTCGTATTGGCTCATTGCTGTGCTTGTGCGTTATAGGATGAAATGGTAAAGAGAATAGAGAGTTTTTCACCCGTAGCTTGTTCGAGGTCAAATAGTTTTTTGAAAAATGTGAACGTCATTTTGAATTAATGAGAGAAAAGAATGAGTTTTGCCGTTTTCGGGTCGTTTATTCGGGACGCGTTCAAGGAGTAGGTTTCCGTTGGCAGGTAAAGAACCTATCGGGTGATTTCGAGGTTGCCGGTTTTGTGCGTAATTTAAGTGACGGAACCGTGGAGTTGCTGGTCGAAGGCAAAGAGGAAGAGACGAGGGGGATGATTGCTGAGGTCGATGCGAAATTGAGGGATTATTGGCATTCGAAGGTTGAGGACAGGAGAGAAGGTGATCCGCAATTCGAGGATTTCTCAATCGACTATCTCTGACTAAAGGCAACGCTTCAAGCTAAGCAAGGCCATGGCCGTGCCATATTGTTGGTGGTAGTCGTAAAAGGGGAAATCCCACCACGAACCGTCTTTCTCCTGAAGGGGGACGAGTATTGCAGCTAGGGCTTGTCCGTAAAAAGAACGGTCTTTGTCATCAAGCGTTTCGACGCAAAAGGAGGCATAAAGATGACCGTAGTAAAAGAAGTACCCTGCCACTGCGGCCCACGACTCGTGTGGGACCGGACGCTTGCGACCCATGTCGAGCCAACCGTTGCGCTTGATCAGTCGGTCGAGGCAAATTTTGTGGACTTCGTCCGTAATGGTTTTGTCTCCCCAAAGCTGAAGAGCAAAATTACAGGCGTGAGACCGTCCGAGGCTACCTGCCGGTCTGTTGATTCCACGACGAGGTCTGTATTTGAGGTATTCTCCGTACAAGAAACTGTGGTCGGGCAATCTTTGTCTACGGATGGCTGCCGTTGCCCGATCGGTGAGTTTCTTCGGGATTTTCACTCCTCGGTTCTGCGCTTCCTTCAAGGCGACCAACCCAGTCGCATTGACGAAAGAGATAGAGGATCCGGAAGGTTGCTTGGTCTGGAGGTTAAAATCATAATAGCCCCAACCCCCGTCCACGGACTCGTATCGTTGGAGCATTTCAACTTGTTGATCCATCACTTCTTCGATTCTTTTCTTTTTTTCAGATGCTTTCAAGGACTCATGCATGCGGGCGAGGGCTTGCAACCCGTAGGAATGGGCCCAGACATTGTAAATGGCCATCGGGGACGCCCGGCGCAGGTCGGGCAGGTTTTCAAGAAGATAGCTTTCGGCCTTTTGGAGGGTTGAAAGGTATTTCTCATCCTCGCTCTTGTTCTCGATTAGGGCGGATATTGAAAGAGCCGTTACGGCGAGTCGAAAAGCCCGGTGAGAACCTGGCACGGGAGCGAAAATATTAAGGCCTTTGGTTTGGCGTGCCGAACCCCATGATCCGTCTTTATTCTGTTTTGTTTTTAGAAATTCGCATCCTCGATCGATCGAATCCCTGATTTCCCTTTTCGTGGGTGGTGGAGCAGGGGCGGGCGTAGAATGATTTCCATCTTCTCCACGAAGTGAACTTAAGCTCAGACTGAAAAGAAGGAGCGTCAAGCCCCCCTGTAGCAACTTTTTAGACCGGGGGAGATGTGTCGGGAAATTCAAGATTTCGGCTTTTCGGCAAGCACTTTCGCCCCCAAACGGATCCCGTTGAGAATCTCAGTCCTGTCCCCTGATTTTTTTCCGACCTCTACCTTTTTCTTTTTCGTTTTGCCATTTTTAGATGGGAGGTAGACAAATTTGGAGTCAGGGTCAGCGTCTTCACTGAAGATAGTGGAGGAGGGCAGGGTGAGGGCATTTGCTTTTTCATATAGGACGACCTTGAGGTTGGCCAAAGAACCGGGAAGTGGAGATTGCTGATCTTCGGGGATTACCACGTCGACGGTCAGGTCGTAGAGCCCCGGATTGATCGGGATATCTCCGATCTTGGTCAAACTCGCTTCAAGCTTTTGATCGGTTTGGATCACTCTCTCAATCTTACCTTTCATACCCTCGTGTACTTCATCGAGGTATTTTTCAGGAAGTTGAATGCGCACTTGCGTCCTTTTGTTCGGTGAGACCGTTAGGAATTCCTCATGGGGTTTGATTAAACCGGCCTTTCGAAGCTTAGGCTCTAAGATTGTCGTTCCTGACCATTTCCCTCTCTTGAAAGTCCCCCAATAAAGTATTCCCGTCGCCGGGGAGTCGGGATTCATTTGTTTCAGGTCGAACTCGAGTTCTTTTCTGACTCTCAGAAGCTTGGATTTTTCCTTCTCCAGTTTTTGCAACTCCAGTTTCTTCTTCTTTAACTCCACGGGAAGAATCTTTCGGGCGGTCGCCATTGATAATTTCTTGCGATCGTAGGCATCCTCGATCGAAACCACCTCTCTAGGGAGTAACACTTCGTTGAATTTCTCATTTCTCTTGATGGCGCCTTCCAAGAGAAACTTGGCTCGGTCGACTTGATTTTTTGTCCTTTGCAGAATGATCTCCTCTGTTTCTTCGGTTAGGTCATCCGCCTCGTACATTTTCTTCAACTGATTGAACTCCTCGGTCGCATATGCCAAACTGTCTCGGTATGACTTGAGGGTCATGGCTGCGGCCTTTTTCTCATAGGGAAGATCGATTTTCTTGAACCTTTCAAAGTCTTGACGAACATAATTTTCCATCCGGTCGAGTTCCTTCTTTTCCATTGGAGCCAAAGTCTCTGCAAGTTTAACCTCGGAGGTGAGGATTTCTCTGTCCAAATCGATCACGGACAAATCGGAGTTGAGCGAGTCAAGTCGCTGCTTGATCTTTTCCAATTCAAACTTAAGGAGGGGTTCGCCTTTCTTGACCTTTTTGCCTTGGATTGGAGGCGTGGTGACCTTGAGTTCGGACCAATTTTTCGTGGAAATTGAAATGGGGATGGCGTCTGGATCTTCGAAATACCCCTTGAGAGAAAGTTCGATCCGGATGTGCTTCTTTTTGACCTCCTCAGTCTTGGGTTTCTCCTTCTCCTTGTCTTCTCCTTCGTTCTTCTTTTTCTCCCCCTGTTTTTCTTCTTTCTTTGCGTTATCCTTGTTCGAGGGATCGGAAGAGTCTGCATCCAGAATGAGTGCCGAAGATGCGAAAGCCAAAAGGCTTATGAGTAATTGGTATCGAAGTTTCATCATTGTTAACAAATTAAGACCTCACTTTGGAGTTTATCGAATACAAAAGCTGAGCGACAAAACTCAGGATGATGCAGGATTGACGTTTGACAAGCTAGAGTCGCTAGGAAATTGGAAGGCTCGAAGATCGAAGGTTGCGAGCGAAGCGAGCAGATGATCGAAAATATCTCCTTGGATTCCTTCGTACTGAACCCATCTTGTGTCATTGACGAAGACGTAAATTTCAATCGGAACACCTTTTTCAGTGGGAGCAAGCTGGCGGACGAGCAAAGTCATTCCATCTTGGTGAATGGATGGGCTGGCCCGCAGGTAAGCGAGGCAGTAAGCTCTAAAGGTTCCGACGTTCGTAAGGTTCCGTTGATTCAAAGTGGACTGACCGTCCTTCACTCCCTTTGCCTCACCGATATCTTCGAGCTTCGCATTTAGGTATTCCTTCAACAGTTCGATTTCCCTGAGTTCATTAATTTTGACCGAGTCGAGGAATCTGATGCTGGAAATATCAATGAAGATGCTTCTTTTGATTCGCCTTCCACCTGATTCGCTCATTCCTCGCCAATTTTTAAAGGCATCCGAAACCAAGGCATGAGCGGGGATTGAGGTGATGGTCTTGTCGAAATTCTGAACTTTCACCGTGGTAAGGGAAACTTCGACGACGTCTCCATCCGCACCATACTTGGGCATCTCTATCCAGTCTCCGGGACGAATCATGTTGTTGACGGAGAGTTGGATTCCCGCCACAAGTCCCAAAATTGCATCCTTGAAAACGAGAAGAAGGACTGCAGTCAGGGCTCCCAAACCGGAGAAGAAATACAAAGGGGACTTGTCCAGAAGAATAGACAAAATGAAAATCAAACCCGAGGCATTGATTACAATCTTAATAGCCTGAGAGATACCCTTCAGAGGCAGTTTGCTTGAAAGCTCGCTGTGCTGGTAAAGTTTAAGGGTAGTATTGATAATTGCGTCAATGACCCATAAGCCGATAAAAACAAGGTACAGGTTAACCAAAGTGTCGATAAGAGACAGAAGGGAAAAGCCAAGGGAGTCGTCTAGGGAAGTCGCCTCATTGGGGCTGCCGGGAAAACAAAGAGAGCTCAGCGCACCGATGACAAAAGCAGGCGCCAAATGAGCCAACCGGTGAAAAAACTTTTCCTCTAACAGGTATTTTCCGGTTTTCGTTTTCGTTTTTTCCGTCAAGGCACGGATGAAGTTAAGGACGAATCGTTTAACTAGAAAGTTGGACAACCACGCCACGAGGAGGATGACGATGGCTGCAATCGTCATGAATGCAATGGATGCGTATTCTTCTCTAATGGCAAGATGATCGACAAGCAGTTTCAGTATTCTATTTTTCAGATCCATTGTAATGTTGAGGTCAAAAACAAAACATGACCCCGAAAGGAGCCATGTTCAAAAAGGTTGTTGGAACTTTGGGGACTACTTCACCTGCTCCACTTCGAGGGGAAAACTGATTTGATTTCCGTTTCGGGCTATCATCCGCAAAACTGCCTGCATTCCTTTGTTCAAAAGATATTCCGGTTCCATTCCCAACTCCTTGGCGCACTCCTCCAGGCTTGAAGCCGTAACGTCTTGGCAAAGCTCAAGATTACTTTCGCTCAAAGGAGAACTTGAAGCTGCTTCGGTCGCAATCCTTGAAGGTGAAGTGGCTTCCTCTTCCTCAGTTTCGATTCTGTTTGACGGGGATTTCATAAGTGCGGTGGCGGGGG
>JAURNO010000349.1 GCA_030830145.1 Verrucomicrobiota bacterium | reverse complement strand
CGAGAGCGACTGCAGCAGCAACTTGGACCCGTGGATTCTTACTGTTGAGAGCCTTGGCAAAGGGAGCTTGCGGGATTCCGTCCATCTGTGTTTTACGGTCGGCCAAGGCACGCAGGGCATGTTCCGCCACAGCAGGGTCGTCGACTAGTTTCAAAAGCTCCTTGTGAGATTTTGTTCCGAGTAATTGTTTTAAAGTGAAGATGGCGGCAACCCGGGATCTGGGAGAGAGTCTTTTGTCGACGGCCACCGCCAAAACCTCCTTGCCCGACCCTCCGCGGCGCAGGATTTCCTGTTGGGCGTGCAACCTGGTCTTGGCGCTGGGAGTGGTCAGGAGGTTGGCCAAGTCGACTGGGTTGCGTTTTTGCAAATCGGGAAATGCCTTGTATTTCCAACCTTTTGGAACGACCCGCGCGACATATCCGGCTGTTCCACCTTTGAAACCAGAGCTGCTCCAACTGCCAATGAAAAGGCGACCGGAACCATCGCAGTCGACGTCGGTAATCCTTCCGCACTTAATGAAGTTTTCCTGTTCCTGCGTGAAACTAGGCCCATCGGGGGTGACCCGGTGGATGAACAATTGTCCTCTCCCCCAGTCGCACATCATGGGAACATCGTTGTATTTTGCGGGCCAACCCGGTTCCTCGAAGAACATGGCTCCGGTTCCCGACCCTCCTCCCACGTCGACAAGCGCGGGGATGATCTCACTGGTGTAGCGTTTGAAGAGTTTGGGATAGCCATATTCACCGGTTTGAATCTCGTGAATGAACCGCATGTTCCACCCTCCACCGTCATTCGTGTTCCCGCGGGTGAACACGTTCATGAACGGATCGATCGCGATGTCATATATGTTGCGCAAGCCATTGGCGTACGTTTCCAACTCCGTTCCATCCGGTCTCACTCGTATAATCCCCCCCCCGTACATGGTTAGTTTCCTTCCGTCCGTGCCGGTGGCATCGACAAAGCCAAAATCACCTACTGCGACGTAGATCCATCCATCAATTCCCATGCGTATCCCATTGGTCGTGTGATCTACTCCGCGAGCCTGATTGAATTTGCGGGTGCTGATCTCTTTGACCAAGTGCTTGGGCGGGCCATCCGCCACTCCATCTGCATCCTTGTCCTGAAGAACGGATAGAAACATTCCCTCGAATTGGGTACCTTCCCCCCATTTCGTATGCAGGACATAGAGCTTGTCGCCAACTGGGACGATTCCCCGGGGGTTGTCGATCACCGCGTAGACCGTATGGGAGTCATGTATTCCATCGTGATCTTTATCAATAAGCCGAATGATTTTTCCCTTCCCCCCTCCTTTTCCGAGGGAACCGTATTGATCGACGCCGGCATAAACCTCTCCGGTCGGTGCCACCCCGATACAGGCAACGCAAGGGGTCAAAGTGTTAGGTGAAAACAAGGTGGCTTCCAATTCATCGGGAACCACGACTTGCGGGGTGTATCCCTTCTTTTGTTTGTCGGCGGCAACAGCCAAGACTGAGGTTAGGGCAAGGATTGAAACTCGGATGAGGTATTTCATAATAGTGCGATTAAAGTACGCTTAAATTCGGTATATTGAATTATGTTTCCATGCGATGATTTTCCAACTTATCCGAATCAATATATTTTCGAAGAGGTTTCATGATAGCTTTCCCCAATGAAGAATATCCTTAGAGAAAGATTGCGATATAGGACTTCGCGGGATTAGTTTTAAAGAATGCATACACGAAGATCTTTTTTGAGAAGTTCAAGTTCGATTGCCCTCGGGTTTTCCGGCTTACGGAGTCTTTCGGCTGAAAATACAAAAAATCGCATTACCCGTGGTTACGGGCCCTTGCTTGCGGATTCCGCAAAAATCCTGGATTTACCTGACGGGTTTTCCTACAACATAATCGGACGGGCGGGGGAAGCGATGTCGGATGGTTTGATCTTGCCGGGAAGTCCGGACGGAATGGCTGCATTTCCAGGCAAAGGAAACGAAGTAATTGTGGTGCGCAATCATGAAATCAATCCTGGGGCATCTTCTTCCACGGGCCCTTTTGGCAAAGGAAACGGGAAAATGAATCTGGTTGGGCAGGACCGGTTTTACGATCCGGGCAAAGTGGCTTTTCGCGCTTCCGGTCCCGGTACTCCCTGTTTGGGAGGAACAACCACTTTTGTCTACGACATGAAGAAAAAATCAGTAGTACGGCAATTCCTTAGCCTTGTTGGCACGCTCCGTAACTGCGCCGGGGGGCTTACCCCATGGAATTCCTGGATCACTTGTGAGGAAACCGTCGCAAAAACCGGCGGAAGCCTGGCTCGTGACCACGGATGGTGTTTTGACGTGCCGGTTACCGATCAACCGGCTCTTGCTGATCCCGTCCCGCTTAAGGCCATGGGGAGGTTTAACCACGAAGCAGTTGCCGTTGACCCTGAGACGGGGGATGTATTTGAAACCGAGGACAGGCACGAAGGCCTGATTTACAAATTTGTCCCGAAGGTGAATGGGAAACTTGCCGAGGGCGGCAAGCTGTTTGCGCTCAAAGTGAAAGGAAAACCAAGTTTGGATACTAGAAATTGGTCTGAAAAAACTTTTTCGGTTGGTGATTCCAGTGAAATTGAGTGGATCGAAATGAGTGATGTTGAATCACCGATTGATGACTTGAGAATTCGCGGATACAAAGATGGAGCAGCTTGCTTTGCACGCGGTGAAGGAATCTGGTACTCAAGAGGTTCGGTCTACTTTGCATGCACGAATGGCGGTAAAAAACAAAGGGGTCAAATATGGAAATTAACCGGTAATAAACTGGAATTATATGCTGAGCCTAATGACGCCGACCTAGTCGATAACTGTGATAATTTAACCGTAGCCCCTTGGGGTGATCTCGTTCTTTGCGAAGACGGAAAGGGTGATCAATTTTTAGATGTTATTACACCTGAGGGAAAGATTTTCAAACTGGCTAAAAATGCAAAAAGCAGTGGGGAATTCGCCGGAGTTTGTTTTTCTCCCGATGGATCTACACTCTTTGTAAACATGCAACGCGAGGGGTTGACCCTAGCGATTATCGGACCCTGGAAAGCGAAAGCCTGAGGCTTTACTACTTTACTTGGCCAGAGGTATCCTTTCGGAAGGATATCTTTTTGTGAGTGCTTTTTACCGGACTTAACCCTTTTTTACTTAATCGTTCCTTGTTTTTGGCAATATCAAACCAAAGTTCGGACATCTTCTTCACTCGGTCGGAATACTTTGAAGAGAGATCATTGAGTTCCGTACGATCTTTTTCCAGATCGTAAAGTTCCCACTTCCCTCCCTTGGCGGAAACGAGTTTCCAATTTCCCTGGCGTAAGGCTCGATCCGTACCGAAGTGAAAATAGAGGTTTTCATGACCATCTCTTTCCTCTCCCTGAAAAATGGGAAGGAGGGATTTGCCTTCGAGTGGTTCGATTGCGCGCTCCCCAACTTGTTTCGGGTATTTGGCACCGCTGAGCTCGATAAAAGTAGCCATGAAGTCGATCAGGTGTCCGGGTTGGCGGGTTATGCTTCCAGGTTTCGTTTTCAAGCCTTCCGGCCAGTGAACGATCAGCGGGGAGGAGATTCCGCCCTCGTGCTGGTTTTGTTTGTAGAGCCGGAAGGGCGTGTTGCTGGCTTGGGCCCACGAGGCGTCGTAGGTCCAGTACGATTTGGGATCCCATGGTTTAAGGTTTCTTCCCCGGGTCCGTTCGAATGGGCACCCCCCATTGTCCGCACAAAACAGAAACAAGGTGTTGTCAAAGACCTTCCTCTTTTTCAAATCATCAATAAGCCGGCCGATATTTTGATCCATGACGTCGATCATGGCGGCAAACACCTCCATCCGATCGGCTTCCCATGCCTTTTCAGATTCCTTGATCGAATCCCAGGCGGGGACGTGATCGGCTCTGGGGGAAAGCTTGAATTTACGGGGAATCAAACCGGTGGTCAATTGCTTGGCATACCTGGTCTGCCTTAATTGATCCCATCCGGCGTCGTATTTACCATTATACTTTAGAACATCCTTCTTGGGAGCGTGAAGAGGATAATGGGGGGCATTGTAGGCTACATAAAGAAGGAAAGGGTCGGAACTACTGTCGATTTCTCCTTCCTTGATAAAGTCCAGGGCAAAGTCAGTGATGGCATGGGTTGTGTAGAAAGGCTTACCGTTTAAGCTCTGAGGAATGGGCCAATTCTTTCCGTTTAAGCGAAAGCTATTGTCCCCTGTAAAGAAGTTGCAGGCTCCGGAGAGATGACCCCAATAGCGTTGAAACCCAAAGTCCGTCGGTTGTTTGCTCAAATGCCATTTCCCCGACATCCAAGTGGAATACCCGGCAGGTTTGAGAACTTCGGCTATGGTTGCTCCACGACTTAGGCTACCGGAACCGGCTTGATCGCAATAGAGCCCAGTCAGGAGAGAGACGCGCGAGGAGTGACATTTGGCCGTGTTGTAGAACTGGCTAAAACGAAGGCCGTTTTGAGCCAAGCGGTCCAAGTTGGGCGTTTGAATCTCAGATCCATAGCAACCAAGGTCGGAAAAGCCCAAGTCATCGGCCATAATGAGGACGATGTTGGGTCGCTTTGCCTGGCAGGCCAAAAGCGTGCCAAGTAAGAGTAGGAATAATTTGCAGGAGTTCATGTAAATTTATTTATAATTTATAAGTCGGACAACGCGGGTAGGTGTTTTCTCATGGTTTCCATGGAATTTTACGGTCGAAGATATCTCCATAGGGTTGGTAGCCGTTGTAATCTACGCCATCGTGCCTCCAGGCTTCCACCGCATCATCGTAGCGACCCCGCATCCTCTTGAGTTCTTTTCCTTTTTGCGGAGCCAAGTTGATTAATTCGTGCGGGTCCTTGGCCAAGTGGTACAATTCCTCCGTTGCCTCGAATTCCCCCGATTCGTAGGGCCAGTAAAGATATTTGTAGTCCTTGGTGACCACCCCGTAGGAATGGGCTGCTTTCGGTCCCCATACGTTAATCAGAGCAGCTGTTTCTCGGACGGATGCCTTGGGGTTGTCAAGGAGGGGCAGCAGGCTCACCCCGTCAATCCCTTCGGGCACCTTCAAGCCCGCCAGGTCCAGAATGGTTGGGGCCATGTCGATATTCGCGGTCAGGGCGTCGGAACGCAGATTCTCGCCACTGGAGGAGTGGCGTGGATCATAGATAATGAGTGGTACGTTGGTTGACTCCTCGTAAGGCAGAACTTTTGATCCATAGCCGTGCGAACCGCAAAAGAACCCATTGTCCGAAGTGAAGATGAAGACTGTGTTCTTTTCCACACCTGCTTCCTTCACCGCTGCACGAACCATACCCACGGCTGCGTCCACTCCATGGACCATTTGGTGGTAGATTGCCATGACCTCGTCGTATTTGTCGCGGTAGCCCCAACTGATGAAGCGCTCGTATTGGCGGCCCTGTTTGCTTTGCAAAGAAAAGTGTTTGCCGTATTCCCGGCCGTAGTTGGCCGGTTTGGTGAACTTCTTGCCCGCGTACACCTTGTCGAAGAGGGGGTCAGGTTGGTCCGGTTTGTGTGGGGCTTTGAAACTGATCGAGAGGCAGAAGGGTTTGCCCGACTTGGCCGATTCTTTTACGAAATCACGACCGAACGCACCGTAGGACCGGGAGGAGTGCGGGTACTTCTTGGCGTAGGCTTTCATGCTCGGATTTTTGGCGGTGGCGTAATTGGTTTGGCCAGGGCCACCACCCCACTTGTCGAAATCCTCCGCAGG
>JAURNO010000348.1 GCA_030830145.1 Verrucomicrobiota bacterium | reverse complement strand
CCCAGAACGAATCCGAAATAACCCCGCCATTGTGACTTGATCCAGCGAATCCTTTGTGGTTGGACGATCCAATGCTGTAACACCTGGAAATCGAGCCCTTGGCGGAGTTGAGTCCCACGACCCCCCCGGACCATTTGTGTAATCCGTTCACGGTGGAGGAACTGTAGCAATCCGTTATTTGACTACTCGTATAGTTGTGACCGACCAAACCCCCTATCCGATCTTTGGTTCCCCGTACGCTCCCCGAGCTCTTCGAGTTGATGATTTTGCTACTTACGGCGGAAAAGCCGACCAGCCCACCTACTGTTTTGATGCCCGATACGCTTCCAATCGCCGAACAGTTCTCGATGGTTGAATTCGCCTGATTCCCTACCAACAACCCGACGCTCGTGTGACCAGTTACCTTTGCATCGGTGAGATGAAGGTTGGATATCCTAGCCTTTTTCAACCTTGCGAAGAAACCTATGGAACTGATTGAGGGCCGATTGACGGTGAGGCCGCTGATTGAGTATCCCTTTCCATCGAAAGAACCTCTGAACTGAGTCGAACTGCCTATCGGTTTGAAGCCATATCCGTTCGCCCAGTTTGAGGTCTGACTTGCGTTGATGTCGTTAGCCAAAATGAAGTGCTTGTTGAAAACGGATGGGGTGTAGGAGAGCCACTTCAAATGAGCGAGGTTTTCGATTTTGAAGGGGTCTTGCGTACTTCCGTTACCCGAACTCGGAGCTTGCCCTTCATCCATGTCCAAAACGGTAACGGTGAAAACTTTTTCGGTCGAGGCGTTTTGTTCGTCCCTGACCTTTACCCGGATGGTATGCTCTTGAGCCTTCTCATAGTCCAGAGATCCTTTGGTTTTGAGGATTCCGCTCGAATCGATGGAAAAGGTAGCGTTTCCATCGAGAAGAGAAAAAGCAAGGGTTGTTCCCGGATCAGCATCGTTGGCGGTGAAGGTATCTACGGTTTCACCGCCGGGTAGATTCTCCAAAATGACAAGCGAGCCGTTCGGATTGATATTCGAAGGCGTTGAGTTGTTCCCCCGAAGAGAAAAGCTTGCCATAAAGCAACCTGCAATAATCGAACAGTTTTTGATCAAAGCACCCATTATCCTAATAAAAAAATAATTTGGAAAATATTGTCAATCTCAGTTTGATTTATGAGGCATTAAAAATGCACGAAAATGTTTTGGTCATAGCTTTAATTAAATCCGCTCATGCAATAGGTTTAACTTACTCCGCTGAATTTCGCGACGTAATCAAGCACTAACGCAAGAGTCTACAAGCTCTAGACTATGGAAGAAGGAATGGATGCCGCTCGTTCCCGCCTAGCGAATCGAACCGGATTCGTAGTGGTAAAAGGAAGGTTTTCCGTTTTGGGATCCGAGGAGGTAGAGCCATCCACCTAGGTCGTGATTCCACAGATAGGGGAAAGCCCCTGATTGGGTCCAGGTCCAATGGTGTTCCCTGAACCAAAGCCATAAGCCGCCCGAACCGTCCGGATGAGCGTATGCCCAGCCTAGTTGGGCATGGTAAATCCACTCTGTGCCTTCGTGCTTGCGGAAGGTTCCGAACCACGGCGAGGTACGCCAACCTCCTTGCGTCAGGGCGGTGTCGGACCACCAATGGATTCCGTCGCCCGAGGTGGTGAGCTTCTTGGTTGATCCGGCCGTCGTACCCACCTTGTTGGTGGCCACCGCCCGGTAGTAGTAGCTCTTGCCGGGCTCGAGTTTGAGTTCCAGATAGAAGTTCGGACTGCCCGGAAAAAGGGATGCGGAATGCAGGGTGGAGTTGCGGAAGAGCATATTGTCCGCCAGTTCGAAGGCGACCCCGGTGATTGGGCTTCCTCCGTCGGCCAGGATTTGTCCCCAGAACCGGAAGTTGCCGTCCTTGAGTTCTTCCCGGGCGAGGGTTCGTGGGTAGGGGCGGAAAAGGAAGGGGGCGGGATCGCCGTTAACGGGTGCCGAGGCATTTTGTTCCGGAGCGGTCTGGTTGTTTTCGACGAAGGGATTGCTGCCGTTTTGATCCGTTGGGGGAAAGGTGGAATTGCTTTCGGTGGCCGGGTCGGTCTGGTTGTTGTCGGCGGGTGGAGTGCTTTCCATCTGGTAGAGAGACTGTACCTCGGACGCAGACAAAGCCCGGTTGTAGATGCGGACCTCGTCGATGGCTCCGTTGAAGTTTTGGGATTGCCTGTTCACATGGTTCGCTCCCAGAACGATTGGAGCTGAATTCGTCAGGTTGGTCAAGGGGTCGACCCTTGTTGAGTCAAAGATGCCATCGACGTAAATCGTCAAGGCCGTTCCTTTGCGTGACATAAGAACGTGATGCCATTGTAGACTATCCAGATCCGACCGGATTGAGACTAATTCCGCATAGTGAGTTGTGCGCCCCCTCACTTTTCCATGATCCAAAAACAGGGTAATGCCCTCGTAGGGTAAGTTTGGATTGGAAGCCTTGATGAAGGGAGTGGAAACTCGAGGCTGGGAATCGCCCCGAAGCCACATGGCGGTGGTGAAGTTTCCTTGGTCAAAGGAAAATTGAGGGGCGTTGGGGATTTCCGCATACTGGTGGTTCGCCGCATTGAAGGTCAGAGCGCCTGTGTGAAGGCCTGACATTCCATGTCGGTCCTGGCCAAAGGTCGCTCCGTGAACCGTACCATGATTACCATTGCCAGACATATCCGATGCGTTGCCGTCGAAGGGATACCACGCGACGAGGCCGAAGTTCAGGCCGGGCGTGCTTGTGGAGTCGTCGCCTTCCGAACCGGCGACATATTCGTCCCAGTCGTAAAACCCGTCCCCGTCGCTGTCGTTGTGCCAGGAAATATTCACGTCGATGCCGGTCTTGTTCCCGTCGAGGAGCAGAGTATTGAAGCTGCTTGAGGTGCTGTTCCATTCCCCATGATGAGCGTAGGGTTCGCCAACTTGCCAACCGGCGTCGAGGTGACCGTTGCCGTTTCCGTCCCGGAAGGCCTTGACGTCGTAATTCCGCTTTATGAGCAATTGAAGGGAGTAGGGGCGCGGTCCGTAGGAGAGAGTGATCTCGGCCACTTTCTGACCATTTTCAAAGGCCCTAACGACCACCGGGCCGGTCACGGGCCCGGAGTAGTTCACTGTGCCGGATAGGGTGGCGTTGGCGTCGGCGTAGGCCGACCAATCGTAGGGCCAGTGATTGTTGTTTTTGAAGGAGTCGTGCATTAGACCCTTGTTGGCGTTGGATAATGCCGGAGTGTTTTCGAACATTTCGGTCATGTTCACATCGGCGGAAGTATTCCAATCACTGAGGTCCTGATTGAAGGAAGTGGCATTTTTAAAGAGCATTTCCATCTGTATTACGGAACTTGTATTCCAATCACTGATGTCCTGATTAAAATCTAGTGCACCATTGAACATCTTGTGCATATTCGTGACCGAGGAAACGTTCCAATTGCCTATTGGTTGATTGAAAGAGTCCATGCCCACAAACATGGCTTGCATGTTTGTTACGGAGGAGACGTTCCAGTCGCCGATTGGGTGATTGAAGTTCCTGACTCCTAGAAACATATCTTTCATGTTTGTGACCGAGGAGACATTCCAGTTGCCGATAGGATGATTAAAATTCGTTGCGGTGTGAAACATAAAGTGCATGTCGGTGACAGACGATACGTTCCAGTCTCCAATAGGCTGATTGAACAAGGGGGAACCCCGAAACATATTACTCATGCTCGTCACGTTACTCACATCCCAAGCACTAATATCCTCATTGAAGGTGGACTTGTCCTTGAAGGTCTCGTTCATATTCGTCACACCGCTGACGTTCCAATCACGGATGTGCCCGTAGGTGGCGGTGGCGGTCGCTTGGTCGGAAAACCAGAGGTCGATGGCTTGGGTGAAATTGGCGTCGGTGAGGGGGAGGGAGGGACCTTGGTGTAGCGTGTTTACTTCATGGGGCAAAAGGACGCGGTTCCAAATCCGGAAATCATCCATCCAACCCTTGAAGAAGGAGGAGTTGTTTTGGGGACGGTTGCCGAGGGTGAAGAGGTTGCCGACGTCCGAAATCAACTCACCCGAACCGCTGGTTTGGGTGATGTTGGAAACGAGTGTTCCGTCCAGGTAAATCGAGCTGTTTTGAGCACCGAGCAATCCATTCCAAGTGAGGGCGACATGTTGCCATTGAAAAAAGGGCGTGACTTCGGTGGTTGCCAAGCTAGGAGCAGTCCCCGTTGTTTGGCGGATGAGCCAGTTCTTTGTTGGGCCGGATGCAAAAAACCTCCAATAACCGGACCCTAGGGAACGTTTTGCAATGACGTATCCGGAACCGTTTTGATCGAGCTTGATCCAACCGGCGAAACTAAAGGGACGGACATCGTCCAATGGGGTCGCCCCGGGGAAGGATATGAAGTCATCGACTCCGTCGAAGCGCAGGGCGCCTCCTGTCTTGCCGGGCACCCAATGAGCGTTTGAGTTCGAGCCGAAGCCAACGAGGGTTCCGTTGATTTCGTTGACCGATGAACCTCCCAGAACCGTGCCGTTGGTCTCGTCGAAGGTCCAGTGGGCGATCAAGCCATATCCGATGCCGGGTGTGCTCGAGCTGTCGTTGCCCTCCGAACCGGCGACGTATTCGTCCCAGTCGTAAAACCCGTCTCCGTCGTTGTCGTTGTGCGAGGAAATGTTTACATCGATGCCGGTCTTGTTTCCATCCAAAAGGAAGGTGTTGAAGCTGCTTGAGGTGCTGTTCCAGTCCCCGTGATGAGCATAGGGCTCACCGACTTGCCAACCGTGATCGAGCTCTCCGTCGGTGTCCCCGTCTCGGAAAGCCTTGATGTCGTAGTTGCGGTTCATGGGCAACTGCATGGAGTAGGGACCGGGGCCGTTGGGGAGGGTGAGGGCGGTCACCTTCTGCCCGTTTTCAAAAGCCCACACCACGACGGGTCCGGTCACGGGACCAACATAGTTGATCGTTCCCGAAAGGGTCGCGTTGGTATCCGCTTGGCCCGTTGCCTGCCCCGCGAGCATAAGTGCGGCGAGCAAAGCTGGAAAGCGGGAGCAAACCTTCATTTATTTCCAACGGAAGGATTCAGTCACGTAATCGTAAAGAGCGGGTTTACCTTCGTGTTCTTTGACGAAATACAACCAGTTCGTTGAGCGGTCTTTCCAAAGGTGGGGCCAGCATTGCGGAGTCGACCAGACCCAACCTTCGGCTTCCATCCATAGCCAGAGCCCGTCTTGCCCGTCGGATTGAGCATAGGCCCATCCGAGCCCGAGGTGATAAATCCAACCATTGGTGTAGGGCCGGAAAGAACCCAACCATGGGGAAGAGCGCCAACCGCTCTCGGCGGGGCTTTCGGATTCCCACCAATGCTTGACCACTGATGGAATTTGGAAGCTTGTGGATGAGGAACGCGTTTGCTTAGCCCGGTGGGTGGCGAGGAGGCGGACGTGATAGGTCGTTCCGGGATTGAGATCGGGAACGGAACCGTGAATTTGGTCTTGTTCAACCAATCCGGGAATGGCTCGAAGGTCTCCCTTGAAGTCGGCGTTGCCTGAGAGCTCGAAGGCGAAGGAGGGTAGGGCAAAGTCGGAGTTGGCTTTGAACCCGACGGAGAAGGATACCCGACCGTTTTCCAAAAGGATGGTTTCAATGGTTCCGAGTTCGGGCATGAGGTAGACGACGTCGTCGGGGTCGAATGCATCTTCCACACCATCCCTGTCGAAGTCTTCGATTTGATTGAGCAGTTCGATTATGAATGCTTTTTCCAAGGAAGCGTTGTGCTCGTCGGTGACCCGAATGCGGACTTTGAAATGAGTGGGTTGAGTTTCAAAACCGAAAGATTCTCCCGCACGTCGGCTTGCGTTTGATTCGGGTAGTTCGGGTCCGCTTGGGGTTGAGTTCCCGAGTGAGTTTGAAGAAGACAGGTTTCCATCGTGGCCTTGGGAGGAAGGTGTTTGTGCAATGCTTTGGTTCTGGTCGGGGACGGGGACTGGAGTTGAAACACTTGAATCCTTTTCCGGTTGGCGAACCGAGGCGTTGGACTCGGAATCGTTCGGAGATCCCGGAGGAGCGGATCGAGTATCGTTGGAATCGGGGGGCGACGATTGGGATGCGGGAGGGGCGGCGCCTGCTTCGTAATCGAAGGTTGCGAGGCTGAGCAGTTTTGCTCCTTCCAGGTAAAAGAGGTGGTTGTCTTCGGATCCTTTCCCCTGAACCAAAGAGAAGGAAAGGGAGGCGTTGGCATCCGGGTCGGAAGCGAGGAGGTGCCCCACCTGAGTGCCTGCGGGTTGGTTCTCCAGGATACTCGAACCGTTGAGGTCGAGTGCGTT
>JAURNO010000347.1 GCA_030830145.1 Verrucomicrobiota bacterium | reverse complement strand
TTTCGCAGATTCGGTCCATTTGGCTAGCGAGAGAGTGGGGTCTGTTCGTGGGTCGCGGGTTGATTTTACCCCGACCTTGTCCCAAAAAATCTTCCCGTCGAACTGGGTGAAGGCGATCCCGTTGACCTTGGCCTTGGGTTTGAGTCCGACTTTCTTGGCGTTGACGGCGAGGCGGATCCATTCTCCGGTCTTGGGCAGTTCTCCCATCTTGACCTTTCCAACGGTGTTTTCCTTGCCATAGGGAATGAGCGATTTTCCCCAGTATGCCCGGTGTTCCCAGGTGCCGTCGTTGAATTGGAGCATGACCTGTTTGGGTGGGTCGATGGGGTCGAGAAATACGTAGGCGAAGAATTCGTCCCCGTCGGAGGCGATTTCGTAGGGAGATTTGGACTGCCAAAAGAAATGCTGGTTGTTGCCGGCACCTTCGCGGACAATTGATTTCTTTCCTGAGAATACGGGGTCGGGGGCTTGGGTGATTTTCCACTCGCCGTTCAGGGTCGCGTCGGACGGCGGGGCATCTTCCACGAAGATTCTTTCCGAATCTTTCGAGGAGTCGGCTTTGGGTTCGGCGTAGGCCACCTTGTCGACCAGGTTGTGAAGCTGGACGAGGAGTTCCTTTTTCTTGCGATCCGTATCCGTCTTTCGTTCCTTTTGGACTTTTTCCACTTGAGCCAACTTATCCTCGAGTTCTTTAAGTCGGGCTTCCTCCTTGGGCGTCGGGAGGGTGAGGTTGGGGGTTCTTCTTCCAACGGCTTTTTCCTTGATGTCGGCAAAGAAGGCGGCGAGCGAATAAAAGTCTTTGATCGTGAACGGATCGTATTTGTGATCATGGCACTGAGCGCATCCGGTGGTCGCGGCCAACCAAACATTTCCGAAGTTGCGCACCCGGTCGGCCTGGTAGATGGTAACGTATTCGTCCGGTTGGGCACCGCCTTCCTGCGTGGTCTGCAGTAGGCGGTTGTACCCGGAAGCGACTTTTTGCCGGTTGCTCGCTTCCGGTAGCAGGTCGCCGGCGATATTCTCGATTACGAATTGGTCGTAGGGAAGATTTTCGTTGAAGGAGTCGATGACGTATTCCCGATAGGCGGAGACTTCCATGAAGTTGTCGCTGTGGTAACCGATGGTGTCGGCAAAGCGCACGAGGTCGAGCCAGTGGACTGCCATCCGCTCACCGAACCGCTCGTCTCCAAGCAATCGGTCGACTAGGTTTTCATAGGCTAGGGGAGAAGAATCTTCGAGGAACAGATCGGCTTCCGCGGGGTTGGGCGACATGCCGGTCAGGTCAAAATAAAGACGGCGCAAAAGCGTGATCCGGTCGGCCTGGGGGGAAAGGCTGAGCTTTTCCTTGGACAGGGAATCTTCGAGGAAGCGGTCGATTGGGTGACCGGAAGAGCGCTTGGCGGGGAGGGCGGGCTTGTCAATCGGACGGAAGGACCAGTGCTCCTCGTACTTGGCGCCCGAAGCAATCCACGTCTCGATGATCTTCTTTTGTTCGGGGGTGAGAGTTTTTCCCGTCTTGGGCGGGGGCATGAGTTCGTCTTTGTCGTCGCTGTGCAGACGAAAGACCAATTCGCTCTCCTCGGGTTTTCCCGGGACGATGGCCGAGTAACCTCCGAGGTCCGTGAGCGAGCCGGCCTCGGTGTCCAACCTGAGCTTGGCTTCCCGGGTGCTTTTGTCGGGGCCATGACAGTGGAAGCAATACTCGGAAAGCAGAGGGCGGACGTCCTTGGTGAAGTCGACGGCCGGTTTTGCGAATGCAAGAGTGGGGATCGTCAAGCAAATGGAAAAGGAAAGAAAAGTTGGGAATTTCATATTCATCGGACTAGATCGATCGTAAGAGAGCTTTTTTCCTTTTTCAAGGGATACCATTCGACAAAAGGTAAATTCTCAAGCCAACCTGCTTGGTGAGCACCGAGAGAGTCAAGCCGTGAAGTCGCGAAGGTGGGAGTCCAATGGGGAGTAGGTTCTTTCGGGCAAGCCGGTTTCCGAGTAGCCGTAAAAGAGAAGGGCTACGACTTTTTCGCACTGCGGTGACTGCATTCCGATTACTTGGCTGAAATCCGGATGTTCAAAAACGGGGCCGGTGCTCCACTTGGCAGAGATACCTTCGCTCTCAAACAAAAGCAGTATGTTTTGACAAATACACGAACAGGTCGCGTAATTTTCCTCGATGACGGCAGGTTTTTTACGGGCAAGTTCAGAGTCCGGGTCGGTGTGGCAAGTAACGATGAGCAAGCCCGGGGAGCTCCCCCATTCGCGGGCCTTTTTCTTTCCGCGCTCAATCAAGGCGGGTTCGCTGCCGTCTCCTGCGACCACTTCTCCGAAGAGTCTGCCCACCTCTTGGATGCGTTCTTGGTCGAGCAAGTAAAAACGGGCGGGTTCGGTACGGTGGTGGTTGGGGGCGTGCCGTCCGGTTTCGATCAATTCGCGGACTAGGGATGGATCGGGAATACGATCCGAAAAGGTCACGGGTTTGGAGGTTTTTCTCCGGAGGATGAGTTCCTTTATTCCCAAGCTCATGGTTTTTGTTTTCCTCTAATCGGCTTGTTCGAAGATTACGCTGACGTTGGCTCCGCCGAATCCACTGCTGTTGCTGAGAATGCGCTTGGCCTGTGTCCGCTCGGTTTGGCGGAGCAGTGTAAGGTGTCCGATTTCAGGATCGGGCTCGGTAACATGGGCCGATCCCGGAAGAAAACCGTCTTTCAAGGCCAGGCAGCAAAAGGAGGCTTCCATAATACTGGAAAGAGAAAGACCATGTCCGGTCAAGGCTTTGGTGCTCGATATCTTGACTTCCTGCGGGGCGGGGAAAACGGATTTCAAGGCTTTCAATTCGGATGCGTCTCCGATTGAAGTGGAAGGGGCATGGGCATTGACATAATCGATGTCGGTGGCCGAAATCTTGGCGTCTTTCAGAGCTTGGGTCATGGCTCGGTTCAACCCCCTGCCTTCGGGATGGGAGATCGCGACATTGTGCCCGTCCGATCCTTGTCCCCATCCGATGAACTTGGCGTAGGGTTCGGCCCCGCGTCTTTGAGCTTCGCTCTTGGTTTCCAATACGAGGCTGACCGCTCCGCCCGTTCCGACGAATCCGTTTCTCGTCTTGTCGAAGGGGCGGGAGGCCCGATCCGGATCGTTGTCGAGGGAAAGGGCTCTCATTCCGCAAAAAGGGACGATGCTCTCGAAGTTGCAGTCTTCGGCTCCGACCACGAGCATTCGTTTTTGACGTCCAAGCCTGATTTCGTCCAAAGCCATTCCCAAGGCGTGGCCGGACGAAGCGCAGGCTGAAACCAAGCCGGTTGAGGAACCTCTGATCCCGAGGGCGGCGACTAAGTTGAAGGTCAGGGTTCCGGCGATGGAGGCGACAATGGCAAGGGGGTTGCAGGCCATCACGCCACGCTGATCCATTTTTTCAAAATGTTTGTGGATGGAACGCATGGATCCGCCGGAGGAAGTATACAAGCCGGCATCTGGATCATGGAGGTCATCTTCGGACAAAGAGGCGTCGTCTATGGCTTGCCTGAGGGAGCTCCATGCATAGAGGACATGCGGGGAAAAACTACGCAGGATGGCTCGCGGAACGCGGTATTGCTCTGGGTACTCCCAATCCTCGGGATCGGAGGAGGAAACCTCGAACTCTTTGACCGTGCCAGCAATCTTAACGGGTGAATCCTCCCCTTGGAGTTCGGGGTGAAGCTCGATCCCATGCTTAAGCTCGAGCAAGTTGTCGGTTACCGTTTCTCGATCATTTCCAACGCTCGTGATCAATCCCATCCCTGTGATCCAAACTTCTTCCATATCGCTTATTGGATTATTGGCAGAATCTGTTTCGGCAAGGCAAAAGAAAGTTTCCCTTGATTCGATGATTCATGTTGCTTGTGTTATCTTGGTTCATGGCTCACCTCTTCGATTAGTTCACCTGCTTCGTTCCAGGTCTTCCATATTCCGACGGGGGTTCCTTTTTCATGCCACTGTTCTCTCCATTTTTCTCCATTCATGTGGAAAATAGTTGATTTGCCGTCTTTCCCTCCTTGTTTGTATTGGCCCCGCATCTTAACTTTTCCATCGGGGTACCACATGGTGAACGGTCCATCGTTGATCCCGTTTTCCTTCACGCCTTGCCACCTGAGTTTGCCATCGGGATAAAAAGTAGACCATTCGCCGTTGGATTTTCCGTTTTTGATGTTTCCCTTGTAGGCGAGGGTTCCCTCTTCGGTGAAGCCAACGGTTTCCTTTTGATCGTTTCCTTCCGTGCTCTTGGTGAATTGGCGCCCATCGGTAGAACGCACCAAGTCCGAACCGTAGTCGGAAAGAGAACCGTTGGACTCAATGATTTCCAATGCTTCTTCCTCCAAGGTCGGGGGGGAACACGATGAGAGGAAAACCAACTTGGCAAAGATTGCAAAGATTCCGAGCTCTCCTACTTTTCTCGAGACTCGGTGCATGGGCAAAGTTTTTATTTGATTGGTGGAGCCGATCGGGATCGAACCGACGACCTCCACAATGCCATTGTGGCGCTCT
>JAURNO010000346.1 GCA_030830145.1 Verrucomicrobiota bacterium | reverse complement strand
AGGCAAAGTAATTTGGTTACGGGTTTCGGTCTGCCCAATCTCCGGATTCTTGGAATCTCCCCCTGCCTGAAGTTTCATAAGTGCCTAAAGATTAAAGGTAGTTCAACAGAGAAGTGTTGAGCAATTGGGAACCGACTTGCAAGGATGCTTGATAAGCGGTGGATATACGGGTCAAACGCATAATTGCCTCCGAAAGATCGATATCCACATCTTTGGAAATTCGCTGATCCAATTGCATAAAATAATCTTCGTCGTGGGAACGAACCGTGTTCATGCGGACCATTCGGGATGAAAGCTCGCCCATTTTGTTGATCAAACTTTCTTCTTGCTCGATTAGTTTCTTTCCCGAGTCTTCCACCGCTTGGGAGTAATGGGAAGGAACGGAATGCTTCATGGCATCACGAAGTTCTATGATCGTTTGGACGGCATCGCCCAATTCTTTTGTACCGTTATTTTCCGCACTCAAAAAACCAGATATTTTTGTCTCGTTTCCTACATAATAAGTGCTGTCCTTTTGGCTGCCGGTATAACTAACGTTAACGATGTCCCCATTTTCGTCTCTGTGATCGAGAAAGGTCTTGGAGCCAGTGGCAAAGGAAAAGACATCTCCCGTTTGAGCCTTGACCATCGCTCCACTAACAGGTGCCGATTGAGAAAGGTTGAAGCCGGTTACGACATAGGGACCAGGGTCTTTGGAATTTTGGCCCCATAATATCTCAGCCTGCATCTCCTCTCCGTTAGGGAGAACAACGGTTGCAACTTGAAAGTCAGGGGGAAGAGGACCACCCAAAGAAGTGCCAAAGAAATAGCGACCGGGATCAAGGACTTTTAAGCCTACCACTTGACCATGAGCATCGACAACGGCCTCTGCACTTGCATCCACGCCGGTTGAGCCAGCCGATTTGATCACGACGCTAGGTTTTTCGGAATTGTCCACCCGAAACTTCATGACGTGATTGAGTGGTTCCTCGATCTTGACCCATTTGTCATTGGCAACCATGGCGTTCGGAAAGAGGGCGTTGTCAGTCGGAATCATCGCGTCACCAGGAGTGATCACAACATCCTCGGTATTTCCATTTGTGGTAACAGATACCTTGTTATTGAAGTCATGGGCAAGACTACGGTAGTAGCTGCCTTGGTAATGAACGATCTGACCGTAATCGTAATTTCGAGTTGGTCTCCAATCGTCGCCCTGTTCCGAGGAATGAGGTCCGTTGCCGCCCACACTCCCAATCCTGGCAAAATACGGGGAGGTATCGATATCTTCTGCGGGAAGAGTGAAGTCCGGAACACCGGCGGAGGGAGTCCAATAAGTAGCATTCGCAAGGTTTGCAGCGGTATTATCAGATGCCGTTAAGGCAGTATTGGCGGTGTACAAATTACCATCCTTGTATACGGTTTCTCCCGCTTGTAAGGCAACCCCTTCAACCCAAGTACTGGCCAAAGTCCAATTGACTGCAAAGTCCGTCTCGGTGTTTTGACTACCGTTCAAGTTCTTATTGGCTGAGTAAAGAAAACCTTTCGAGGGATCGGTGGGGTCGTTACCCTTGAAAACCAATTCTCCGGAGTTGTAAGATGCCCCTGCAGCCCAAGTCGCCGGTTTGTTTATGTTTGTCAACGCAACATAGTAATCCTTGGTAGCCGGGTCGTAAACATAATCACCGGTCTTGGCAACGAGAGCACGGTCACCAAAATAAGACAACTCTTTACCCTCGGTGGGCAGATCGTCACCGAGGAGATAGACATTTCCATCCGAGCGCTCGGCCAAGGCAACCATGTTGAGTTTGGCGTTGTTCTCAAGATCCCCTGCAACAATATTTGTATCATTCAGGTCGATGGTGATGTCTCCCTTCGCTAGAAAGTACTCATCAGAAGTCGTATCGTGAACATACTGTCCGCGACTCGCCGTAACATTCGCAGGACCATTGGCGACTTTATCCAAGCCGGCAATGGCGGTTGAGTTAAAAACGGTTTCCTGAAAATATTGGGTAGTGAGGGTGGAGTTGTAGGCTGTAGATGCTTCGGTTTCTACAGATGCGGAAACATCGCTGACATTGGTTCCAAGTGATTGAACCGTTAGTTGCCCACCCAATGAGGTCCAATTAGTGGAAAAGTTATTTTCCGTATTTTGCGAGGAGGTCAAAGCAGCATTGGCACTCCATAGTTTGCCATCCTTGAATACGGTTTCGCTAGTGTCTACTGCCTGTCCGGTTTTCCACTCACCGTGGTGATTTTTGTTGAATTGGAAATAGGATCCTTTACCCGCTGCATCGACCCCACCATACACGACATGGGGTTGTAAAGGAGATGTTCCGGTCTGCGGATCGATTGCAGAAGTGTTGGTATCGGCATTGTAATCCTTCTTGGGATCGAAAGTCCCTCTCATCCGATTGGTGGCGACTTTGGTCACAATCCCGTCGGGCGAAACGATATCACCTGCCGAATAAGGAGACGAACCATAAGCCGAAAAAGCTGCCGCTACAACGGGCATGGAAATGGATTGATTCTGATTGCTCAAAGCCGTGGCAACGGAATTGGCATTCGTTATTGCAGCATCTAGATTGGTGGAATCGTATGAAACTTTCTGATTGGCCACATAGTACTGATTTGTGGCAGAATCAAAAACATACTGTCCTGCGGAAAGATTCGTCAAAGCAGGAAGATTCGTTGAATCAAACTGCTGTACTTGCCCACTGTAACTAACAACCGTGCCGGATGGCGGAAAACTTTCCACTATTTTCGAAAGGTTTTGCTTATCGATACCCGTTGGGTCATTGACCAAGAAGTATCGTCCCTCGTGAAGGATGACGTCCTTTGCCAGGATCCCAGTGTCGTCGGGACTAAAAAGTTGGGAATTCCCCTTGATGTAAGGGCCTCTGATGATCGAACCGTCTTTGGATGAGGCGGCCAACCGGTAGTCCATGGAAGCCGGATCGAAAAAAACGGTCCCATCGCTTTCCGAACCCTTGACGGAAAACTCGTTGACCGGTATGGCCACTTGACGGACATTGTTCGCGACATCTAATTCAAGCTGAACAATCCCTTCATTGGTGGTCGTCGACAAGTCGTCCATCAAAGTATACTCGGTCTTTTTGGCCGCGTATAAGATATTCCTAGCATGATCGGTTGCAGACTTTGGAGGAACCACAACTCCGGTATTGGGATCCTTGGTAGCCGCTTCATCAAAAAGTTTACCGTCCGGGGTAATCCAATAATAACGGTTTTCGGCACCAGTTACTTCGAGCTTCCAATCTTCGCGCTCCGTATCATAACCCGAATTCAGCTCCTTCCAATAAGTCTCTCCGGACTTGACGGGGTCATGGTTAACATTGTGAGAAATAATCGATTCGTAGACTTTGTCGCCATGACGAACAACGTCACCTTCCTGATAAATGGCCAACCTCTTCCAAGGATCCGAATGAGATGTAGTCAAAGTGGACGTTCCCTCGGTGAGTTTCGAACCGACTGAAAGGTCTCTGCTCCAATTGTTTTTAACAACCGACTTGTAGACCTCTAGTTTCTGAGTGGCGTTCAGATCCGTGTAAGAAGTGGCAGGGGAACCCGTTGTGGCGGGGTATCGGTTTTCTGCTTCGGTATCAAGGGATTGAGACAAGTTGGCCGGAACTCCTTTGACCGCTTCTTGGACAATGGCTTTTTCGGTTTGACTCAGGTCCTCGTAGGCAACTCCCGGGTAGCGGAAAGCAGTCTCCTCTTTAATCTTTTTGTCAAACTGCTCGGGTAGATAAAAATTAGGATCCCAATGAGTCAGCAGAGTGGAACGACCTTCGTAACTTTGGCCGACTGCACCAGTGACAACGACTTCACCACTTGCGGAAACTGAGGCTTTCAGATCGACAGCAGGGTTATAAACGGAGTCAGATGAGGCGGAACCACGAACAAAAGCCTTGTATTGGGTCGTTTCGTAAGAAAGAGAATCTTTCAAAACATCGGAGTCGTTATTGATCAAGTCCCTAATTTTAGAGGCAACTTGATCAGTACCCAACCCATCGACTTTGGACTGTAAAACATATTCCCTACCGTTAAGGGCAAAGACAATTTCGTCACCAAACCCCATCCTTCTTTGACCGTCGGCTCCGACTTGGGAAACTTCATTGAAGGAAAAAGTCTTGGTCTCACCCTTACCTCGCACAACTTCCGAATTGGAAAACTTGGGCTTCAACTTGGTACCACCGAAGAGAGCTTGCTTGCGGTGAGTCGCATTGATTCGGTTCAAGGCTTCCTCGATCAATTGATTGATCTCATGACTGTAGGTCTCCATCGCCGGTCCGTTTAGGCTGGAACCTGCAGATCGCGAAATCTCTTGGGCCCGCTGGTTGAGTTCCGTCAGTTTGTCTAAGTTAAGATGACCTGCATTGAGAAACTCATCGGCGTAGGACGCGTTTCGTTGGTATTGAGTCAGTTGCCCCTTTTGAGTTTCCAACCTAAGAACTCGTCCCAAACGCATCCCATCGTCCTCGGGCAACCTAAGCTTCTGCCCAGAGGTAATCTGCCTGTCCATTTGGAACCTCTGTTGATCCAATTCTCGGATCTTCGAGGTTATCGCATTGCTGGAGCTAAGGTTGGGTAGACGCATGAAAAGTTATTTAACTAATCCCATTACAACCAATTCGAGCATTTTGTCGAGTGTATTCAGCACTCGGGAGGAAGCCTGAAAAGATCTTTGAAACTGCATGAGATCAGCCACCTCTTCGTCGATGGAGACAGAACTGACTGCTCTTCTTTGATCCAATAGAAGAGTTTCGATCGTGCTTTGATGACTGATATTGTCGTTGACATCGGAAAGGCTGTTTCCGAGATCCGCATTCATATTCGAAATCATGTCGGTAAACTCTCCGTTGCCCAACTCCGCGACCTTCAAAGCGATCTCGTTGGAGGCTTCGTCAAAATCGTCGCTCGACTTGATCGTTTCAGGCGTAAGATCATCATGAACGACAAGTGAACTGGCAAGATTCCAACTGTTGTCCAACACAGCATCGAAAGAGAAATTGTCACCGAACAAAAAGGCTTTGGATCCTTCGTTTATCCTGAATGGAACGGAATCATAACCAAGCAAAGTAAAGCGACCTTCGTTGTCGCCCGACCCGGGTATACCGTCATCTCCGGGGTAAGCGGAATCTTGCTCGGTCGTGACATTTTGCATCCTTCGAGCACTGGCGTAGAATTGAAAAATGCTTTCTCTGTTTTGAAAGATTTCCAAATCATCGTCGTACGGATCGCCCGAATCATCAAGAAAACCATCGTTACCCCTGATGTAATAGTCCTGAAGTTTGAAATCCGACAAACCAAGCTTGGTAGGATCCGGATGAACGACCGGCAGGTCGTCCGGAACAACGGGAGAAACACTGCTCAAGGTAAAGGTGTCCGACTCTCCAAAGGGAAGGATCATGTTCGCCTCGTCTCGAAAAAGTCTTAGTTCTCCATTCCCTTCCGATCCGTAGAGGCCAAGATCTTCCATGTAGCTATTGCTACCCAAGGTAGCTCTAGTGAGGTTCGCCTTGAAGCCAAACAAATACTCGCTTGGTGCATCCTGCGGGTTGTAAACCTCGTTCACTTGCTCGACGAAGGTGGAAACAAAGGCATTCAAAGAGGTACGGAATTTTTCAACGTCTACCAACCGCGATTGTTGGTACCCGTGGAGAGCACCTGACTCAAGTTTGACTTCGGGGCCAGTGGTTCCATCGGTACTTTTGACAAAAAGAGCATCTGTCGAAGGAAAACCCATTCCCTGATTGAGAATATTAAGGCTTTTGATCTCACCATCTTGAACAATACCTTCCGCTAAGCCAACATTGACCTCGACAAGAGCACCACCGGAAACATTCCAACCGGTGGGAGCAGATCTTCTTTGGATGGCGGGTGCAGCCAATCCACTGTTGGGGTCAGGGGTGAATATGTGAAAATTATTCTTCCACTGAGCATCATTTGGATTGAAAGCCGTAATGTACTCCAGACTACCGGCTATCGAGCTGGGTTGAGCGTTAACCAAGAAATGAGTATTCGTGCCTTGGTGATAGTAGACCTTCCCATCCTCAAGGCTCAGTTCCATCTGAGTACCGGTAACGGGCTGCCCGTTGGCATCAACAGTTGTAACCGTTT
>JAURNO010000345.1 GCA_030830145.1 Verrucomicrobiota bacterium | reverse complement strand
CTTCATCTCAATGAGATGCATACGAAGCTAGCCAAAATCACCAACGAATTCTGTCTCATCCGCTCGGTCACTCATCCGGGTGGAATCAGCAATCACTTCGATGCCATGCACAACCTCCTCAGTGGTCAGTTTGAGAAGAGGGTCCAGCAGGGCGTACCTGATGATTCCCCCTACCTCGGTTCGGTCGTGGCCAAGCACCTGCCCAGTAAACGCAACTTGGTTTCCAACGCCTGGCTGATCAAGTGCGTGGGCCGACCCGTCTTTTGCGCCCCCAACATTTCCTCGGGCGGATACCTTGGCTCTCCCTATGCTCCAGTATTTGTCGGCTCGTCGGACAACCACCCGGCCATGCCCGGCTTCAAGCCACCGCAAATTTACGAGACCACCGACCCCACCCGGCTGGGCAGCCGTAGGAGTCTGCTCGACGGCATTGACCCTGACGCCCTGAACGACCCGAGCGTCAAGGACTGGCAAAGGCTACGCGAAATGGCCTTTGACGGAATGACCCGCAAGGAAGGCCGCGAAGCCTTCGAACTCCATCGGGAGCCCACCGGAATCCGCGAACTGTACGGGATGAACCCACTTGGTCAAAACCTACTCCTGGCCCGTCGCATGGTGGAGGCCGGCGTACGCTTCGTAACCGTCAACGGATGGACCGGACAAGCCCCGCATGACAAAAAGGGCCCCCCCAGTTCCAGTTGGGACATGCACGGCGGCAACATGGGAATGGGCAACGCGTTTGGAAACGGTTCCTATGGCATGGGCTTCTGCCTGCCCCGTCTCGACCAAGGTCTGTTCGGTCTCTTTACCGACCTCAAGGCACGGGGATTGATGGACGATACCCTCGTCGTGGTCATGGGCGAATTCGGACGAACCCCCAAGGTTCTCACTCAGCAACCGCCCGGCCGTCAGCATTGGCCCAAGTGCTTCTCCGCCATCCTTGCCGGTTGCGGGATCCGGGGCGGAGCCGTCTACGGCAAATCCGACAAAATCGGCGCCGCCCCCGAGAGCAACCCGGTCCACCCTCAGGACATTCATGCCACCGTTTTACACGCCATGGGCATCCCTCTCGATCCGGCGACTGAAAACTCAGGCGTCGCTCGGCCTCTCACATCGGGTAAACCGATTTACGACATTTTCGGCTGATTTACTTCCTGACGATTTCGAAAGGCCACCCCAGAAGATCGGATGAGAACTGGAAGTCCCGGCAAAGCGAAGGTCAGCCTTTTTTAAAACTCGACAAATGGAACAGTTGCCAAGCTATTTGAGAGTAGTACAAAAAATACTATAATAGGAGATATTAATGAAAATATGTAAACGCCAAGTGATTTACGCTTTACTCATCGGTTTGTTCTGGCATGCACCCAGTCTTGCCAAGGAAGCCAAAGGCTCTAGGCCCTGGGAAAAGAATATTCCCGAGTCCAAGGAAGACCTCCTGTCGATTCAGGACAAACTGCAATCCACCTTAAAGAAGGCAAAGGGAGCGGTTGTGGCGATTCAGAGTGGAGGAGGAACTGGCAGTGGAGTAATCGTGAGTAAAGATGGACTCGTGTTGACTGCTGGCCATATTTCGGGAAGAGCGGGCCAGAGCGTTAAGGTAGTGCTCCCGGATGGCCGGAAAGTCGATGCCGTCACCATGGGGGGTTCCGAAATCTCCGATTCGGGAATGTGCAGGATCAAGGAAAAAGGGGATTGGCCGTTTGCTCCGATGGCTGAAAAAGGGAAATCCAAAGTTGGGGATTGGTGCTTTGCCCTCGGACACCCGGGTGGCTTTAGCGAAAAACGTGGCATGGTCACGAGAATCGGTCGTGTCATTCATAAGCAGAATGCCACCCTCCGAACGGATTGTCGCTTACTTGGAGGAGATTCGGGTGGACCCTTATTCAACCTCGACGGTGAAGTCATCGGCATACACAGTCGGATAGCGAAGGTTGATGACGCCAATTTTCATGCCCCAATCGAAAGCTTTCTCGAGCACTGGGATATCTTCAATGAGGGAACAATGATCTCCCGAAGAGACCTGCAAAAAGGCGGGTTCCTCGGGGTTGGTACGATGGAAACCGAAAAAGGCTTGAGCATCCAAAACTTAGTCAGGGGTTCAGCGGCCCAAAAGGGAGGTATTCTTAGGTTGGATATCATAACCGCCATCGATGGAGAACCCATCGACAGCCAGGAAGAACTCTTCATCGTGGTGGGTACCAAAGAGCCAGGCGAGGAAGTGGTGATTGACCTAAGGCGCGGAAAGAAAGAGTTATCCATTAGCATCGAATTGGGCAAGCGCCCCGAATAATTATGCACACTTACCCACATCGGTTTTACAATCATCTTAAAATTATCTGCTTCCTCCTTTTCATTGGATCAATCTCGCCTCTGGGAGCCATTGACCCACTGCCCCTTGAGCAGCGCAGAAACGGCAGTGAGACTTTGCAAGCATTTGAGGAATCCTCCAAAGCAAGCCTAAGCTCGACGGTTCGACTTGTCAGTAAGGGACGCACCCTTGCCTTGGGCACGATCGTAAGTCGAAAAGGATATGTCATGACCAAGGCCAGCTCTTCCATTGGAGCTGAAGAGGCCATCCTGGCCGATGGAACCCGATACAAGATAAGTTTCAAGGGCAAAGACCAAGACACGGACTTGGCCTTGCTCAAGATGAAAAAAGCAAAAAAACTGACGGCTGTTTCCTGGGCAGAAGAGGTAGACCACGAAGAAGGTTCCTGGTTGGTTTCGGCTGACTTCACCCTGAAAAGACTGAAGGTCGGTGTGGTCGGGGCCAAGAGCAGACCCATCGACAGGGTTGGTGGGGTTATTGGGGTGATCCTTGGCCAAGATGGAGAGGATTTGGGTGGAGTAATGATCCAACAGGTTATGCCCCGCTCCGCCGGAGCTGCAGCAGGACTGGAAAATGGTGATATTGTAACCAGCGTAGAAGCACAAAAAGTCACGGAACGTGAGAAAATGATCGAGTTGGTCGGATCGAATAATCCCGGAGACGTCGTTGCCATCCAAGTGAAACGTGGGAAAAAAATCCTTTCTTTTCGCGTGACCTTGGGCCACCGCTCCGTCGTCTTCGACATGATGAGCCGTAACGCGAGGATGAGTGGCCCCGTTTCCAAACGCAAAGACAATTTCCCCATGATCATTCAACACGACGTCTCGCTGCCTCCCACTGCCATGGGAGGGGCGGTTCTCGACCTGAATGGAAAAGCTCTGGGCATCAACGTAGCACGAGTAGATCGTGTCACGACCTACGCCCTTCCGACCAAATTCGTACTTGAGTCATTCAATAAACTTCGTCGTACAAAGACCAAAAGCAAGTGATTCGAATGCTCTTTCAAACTCACCTCCCTACGAAATGATTCACATAATCGCATCCATCACGGTACCATCTTCCGAGCGCGACGCGTTCCTCGAAATTTTCAAGGCGAACGTCCCCAAGGTCTTGGAGGAAGAGGGATGCGTGGAATATTCCGCCACCGTGGACTTCCCGACCGAGGTTCCCATTCAGGAAACCAACCCGAACATCGTGACAGTTGTGGAAAAGTGGGAAACCTTCGCACACCTTGAAGCCCATTTTACCGCTCCGCACATGCTGGAGTACAAGACAAAGGTCGAGGACATGGTGGAAGAGGTTTCCTTGAAAATCCTGGAAGACGCCTAAGATTCGGAAGCAAGGACTGGTCCGAACAGGCCTAGCTCCAAAGTGGCCTTGGAAAAAAGTTCCAAGCTTTCGCTTCTCACGAGCAGGTCCTCTCTCTCCCTTAAAGTTAAAGAGAACAAGCAATAAGTTGCTGACTCCCTAAAGATGGTGTTTTAGATGCCTAAGTCTCGACACCTTCAT
>JAURNO010000344.1 GCA_030830145.1 Verrucomicrobiota bacterium | reverse complement strand
CAAGCCCGGACCCCAAAGCGCAATGATCCCCATGATGGCGGGTATGGCTTTAGGCGACCCTGCTCTTATCTCCGTCGATCCCGAAGCACCGTTGACAGTTTTGCTCTTTGACGATTTCAAGCAAAGCGAGCCCACCTTCGTTCTTGCGATGAAACTCAAACCGGATAGCCCGGTGGCTAAACAAGCCCAATCCATTGGATTGAAAACGATCGAGAAAGAGGGGTGGACTTTGGCAACCATGACCCCGGGTTTACTCGAGGAGGTCACGGATTGGTCTGCCGTTCTTTCCTTTGCTGGGAAAGTTCCCGCCGAAGACATTGAGGCCGGCTTTCTCATGAGCCCCTTTTTAAAGGAAATGCCGGATGTTGAAAATTCCATCTCGCAAGAAATTGGATCCCCGTCCATTGCCAAGCTCGTACAGGTTGTATTCGAAGAGTTTGCATCCCTGGATGCGACCAAAGTCGAACTGTCTTTGTCTGCCGAGGAAATCATGATGCGAGCGACCGCTTCGGCTCGGAAAGAATCCGATCTCCACGTCCTTTTTTCTTCGGAAACCAAGCCTTTTTCTCCCGAATCGGCAAACTGCGTTTCGGGAGGAGGATGGATGGATGCCGTAGTAAACATCGATAGCGATAATCTCTTGCAATACGTTGAGAGTGTCAGTGGTCGCATCAATGAAAAAGACCCCGAGGCGAAGGAATTGGTCACACGCTATCTTGCCATTATTCGTGAGGGAACGAAAATGTATGACGGGCAGATGGCGATGAGTTACGGACTCGCAGAAGAAGGCAATCCACTTGGGTTTGTACAAGTCGGTTCGACTCAAGCCTCTCAGTCGGATTTAAAACAAATCCTAAGCGAGACCGTGGTTCTCGGAAAGGATATGCTTTCCGGTTTGGAGGCCCTTCAATCGATGGGATTGAAATATGATTTCGAATTTAAGGAAAGTGAACCTGTCGATGGAGTCGAGGTTTTCAAGCTCGGCATGAAAATGGATGCCGAAGAATTGGAGGTAAAAGAAGTGCTGTCCACACTTCCTTATTCGAACTCGAATACCTTTTTTGCCGTACTGGATGGCAAATACTTGGCAGCATCCAGCAAAGACAAGCTTACCGAATTGATGCGCGCAGTCAAAACCGGCAAACCGGTGAAAAACAACCTGGCGGAAAAATTATCACTAGATGAAGGCGAGATCATTAGTTGGCGCCTTAACATCGCCCGTTACGCTCAGATGGTCATGAGCATGGTTCAGGTAGGAGGCGAGAACGAGTTGGGGCAATTGATGGATGGTTTGCTTGCTTTGAACCTTCCCTCGGTCACAGGCAAGTTCAGCCTTGGGAAGGGTCGACTTTCTTCCGAGATGCGCATACCGGTAAAATCCATCAAGGCCGGTGTCGATTATTTTGAGTCGGCCACTCAATCTCCTTTCTAGAAACGAAGATCCGTCGAAGAATTAGTTGGAAAGCTTTTTTACGGATTTTTCAATCGTCATGCGGTTGATGAACAGAAAGAGAATACAGTAGCCGAAGGCGAAGACGAAGGTCGGGATGGAAAGTCCGGATTCCACTTCTATCCCAACGTTCTTCCCAATTTTGCAGAGTTCGTATTGCAATCCTGCTCCGAGAGCGAGAGCCAACAGAAAAACGGGCGCGAAAATCAGAACAAAACGCCGGAAGAATAACTTGGTCAGGGAATCGCTGGAGAAACCGAGTAACAAAAGATTGGTTGCCGGTTCGGAGGATTGGGTAACGAGCAAACGAAAACTAGTGGCAAAGGTAGCAATCGAGCTGATGGAGAAAAGGACCCCGATGATTGCCATTACTAGAAAGACGGCATTGGTGATTTTCTTGACAAGATCTTGCTCGGGGAATTCACGGTTGATCTCATATCCTTTGGCCTCAAGTTCGGCAACAAAAGCATCGGAGGGGGAGCCTTCGATTTGCACGATGATACGAGAGGGCAGATGCGTATCCGAAGTTTGAGCCTTGAGAATCTCGAGGATCGGCTTTTTTTCAGCCGGACTGGCAATCGGGGAGGCTTCGCCGTTTTGTTTTTGTTCTTCGGTTAGGTCTTGGAGGAACCCGAGTGTTCGGGGGGGGCCGTCGACCGCACCGTCTTTCCATAGAAAGAAATACTGCCCGGCATCGGGTTTTCCGTACTCCTCGTTTGCTTGAAAGAGAAAGCTTTCGGGTACAAGGACACTGTTGATGCGCTTGCTGAAGGCCACGAACCTTCCTTCCAAAGTAACTTCCCGGTTGTTCCCGATGAATAATTCGATGGGCATGCCGGTAGCGGCTTCGTTGGAGAGGGTGGGGTACTCGACACGGGAGGGGGCGAGGCCGAAATTCCAAAGATCCAGATAAAATTTGGGGACGATGATGGGGACTGTGGAGGAGTTCTCATCCCATTCCCATTCGTCGGGAACGAAGTCGAGGAACTCATCCGGAATTGATTCGAAAAACAGATCGGTTTTGGCGGCCGCGCCCAGACCCACTTTGCCAGATGGCCAAATATAAAGAGTGAGAGGAAATTTGTTCCGGGTGAAACCTCCCGTTTTCATGACCCCTTCCATCTTTTCGATTTGGTCGAGTTCTTCTTGGGTAAAAGTTTTTTCGCCTTTGCCCATGTTGACCAGGGCACCACCCTGGATCTTCTTGTTGAGAGTGAAAAAATTACTCGGAGAAACTTGTTCGTCGAAGAAGCGTGTACTGTCTTGATATAGCTGGGCGGCAAGAATGAGCAGGCTTGAGCCGAGCAGGCAGCCAAGAGATGCGATCCAAATTTCCCAACCTGAGCCCTTTGCTCTTACTGCCTCTCGCATCGAGCTTTCTTGAGATGAGTTCACAGGCGGAATCTTTCGTCGAAGTTGATAGGCGGTTCGTCTCCCAAGGAAGAGAGGATCAAGCTGGCCTGGTTTCTTTCGACGGTTTCGACGATGAGGCTGCACGCACGGTCGGTATTTTCCTCATCAAGGTGGCTGAAGGGTTCGTCCAGCAAAAGAAGTTCGAAAGGCTTTCGCAGGGAGCGCAGTAATGCGATTCGTTGTCGTTGTCCGAAGGAAAGCGTTTCAACGGGTCGGTCGACGAATTCTTCCATGCCGAGTTGCACGAGCATTTCTTCGATCGGTGGAACCTTGGGGTTTGTCTCGGGAATCAATTCGACGTTTTCCATTGCATTGAGGTGCGGGAATAATTTCAGATCCTGAAACAGCAGGCTTATTTTGGTTTTGCGAAGACTTTCCCATTCGTCCGCCGTTTTGGAAAAAACGGAATGCCCATCCAGCACCGCTTCTCCGGCACAATCCCGGCGAAGTCCATAAAGAACATGTAATAAGGTGCTTTTCCCTTTGCCGGATTGAGCCGCCAATAAACATTTCCTGCCTTTTTCGATCAGGAGGTTCTTTTCCCACACTTCGGATTCAGAAATGAATTTATCGGGAATGGGGTGGGGGCGAAGGGATTGAAGCTCGATTTTCACGTCAATTCAGGAGAGAGAGAAAAGTAAGACCGAAAATTGCCTCCTGTTCAATATCCGAAAGTTTGGCTTGTTCTATGAGATCTTCGCGAAAAGTCGAAAAGTCGGGCTTACTTTGTCGTCCCGGATAAATCTTCAAGGGGTAGTCTGATCCCCAAATGATTTTTTCACGGCCAACCGCGTCAATCAACAAGCGGTATAAGGATGGATCGTATAACAGTGGGCAGGCGGCCAGGTCGTAATAGACGTTTTTCAATTCGGGTTTCAGCCTCGGATTGAGTTCGTAAAAGGGAAACAATCCGCCTGCGTGAGCTAGGATGATTTTGAGTCGGGGGAACTGCCTTGCCAGCCAGAGAAAGTCTTCGATCGGAGTTGCGGTCCTACCGGGGTAATCGTGCCCTAACGGCTCGGTGACGTGAAAATTGACCGGCCATCCTTGGTCTTGGGCGAATTCCATGCAGGACAGCCAAGAGGGATTGCTCATGGAAAACCCCTGTACCCAGGGGTGGCATTCTCCGATACCGGAGAATCCCTGTTCATGCCTCTTTGTCAACTCACCCAAGGGGTCGTTCATCTCTGGGTGAACGGCGGCAAAGGCATAGAACCGATTTGGATCATCTTTGATCCACTGGGCGTGCCATTCGTTCTGCAAAAAGCATGTTTGAGGGTTTTCCCAGTACCAGGCAAGAAGGGCGCAACGATCAATACCGCCCTCATCCATATTGGTGATCATCTGATTCCTGTCCGCCCACCCTTGCAAACGTGGCCCTTTTTGAGGCAAAACCAATTCCAACCAGTGTTCTTCGCTTGCGGCATCCGAAAAGGTTTTCGGGTCCTGAAAAACCTCCGGTGGGTAGCGATGAGTGTGGGAATCTATGATCACGACCAAATAATTACCATGTACCTTTCACCTCATCCTTCGATCAGGCGATTCCAGTGCAAAGCCCAATTAGGCGGGGTCCGCAGGGTGGTTGCTCGTTGATTCGAGCTTTTTGCCCAAGGACGCTTCGATGAAAGAGGCGAACAGGGGATGAGCTTGATTGGGTTTCGATTGGAATTCCGGATGGAATTGAACGCCGACAAACCATGGGTGATCCTGGACTTCGACAATTTCAACCAAGTTTTTTTCAGGGTTGATTCCGGAAATAAGTAATCCTGCTT
>JAURNO010000343.1 GCA_030830145.1 Verrucomicrobiota bacterium | reverse complement strand
TGGAAAAGGCTCGGAACGATGGGAGGCAACTCCTGGATCAGACGAACCATACGCGGTTGATTCGCTATGGAAGTCCAAAAATCTCAAAAGCAAGTTTTCCAACCCCGTTGTCAAAGATGGCTTTATCTACGGCTTCAATGAGAATTCGTTTACCTGCCTCGATGCTTCCGACGGCCAATTGAAATGGCGGGGAAACAAGTACGGGTACGGTCGCGTACTCCTGGTCGAAGACAAATTAGTCATTTTGGGAAACACCGGTGTCCTCAGCGTAGTTGAAGCCAACCCGGAAGAGTTCGTCGAGGTGTACTCCGGCCAGCTTCTCGGCAATGCCCGTTGCTGGAACGGACCGGCCTTGGCCGGAGGTTATTTGCTCGCCCGAAACGGTGAAGAGATCGCCTGCTTCGACTGGGCCAAGCGCTGAATGCGTTCCGGCGATTGTCCACGACAATCAACCAACCATGGGTAATTCGTCCCAACAGGTCGTGTAACGGGCAGTCCGGCTCTCGCGCTTCATACTCCAGGAACGCCTGACCCCTTGGGCGGCAAGAAACCCCGCGGATTGACCGTAACGGGCGGCGACTTCCTCCAGGGCATTGACAAAATCACGCCGGCGCCCGTCCCCATGTTCCTCAAAAAGCAGGCCTTGCGTCGAGCGACCTGAAACCAAGTCGAGCAAGAGCACCCCCGCCTTCTTGTAAGCGTATCCCTTGCGGTAAATCGATCCAAGCAAGGCTTTGGCATTTCCCACGATACGAATCGGATCATCGGTCGGTTCGTCCAGCGCAAGGGTCCGGGAATTCGAGTATTGGGGCTGATCCGCTTTAAAGCGGTTGGTGGTCAGAAAAACCTGCAAGCCACAAGCAAGCGAGCCTTCCGAGCGAATCTTTCGGATGGCCCGGACTGCATAGTTGGCCACCGCTTCCTCCAGTTCCTCGAGCCCGGTTACCGGTTTTCCGAAGGAGCGCGAACAACAGGTGTTCTTGCGCGGTTGGGGCACTTCCTCCATCTCCAGGCAAGAAATGCCGGCAAGTTCGCGTTGAGTACGCTCGAGAGTCACCCCGCCGATTGCCCGGACGGCGGAGGAGGGAGCAGAGGCGAAAGCCCAGGCATCCTGCAAGCCGATCCTGCGTAAGCGGACGCTCAGACGGCGCCCGACCCCCCAAACGTCCTCAATCGGGACGCGACTGATAACGTCCCGGTTGTCTTCGTCGATTTGCAGACAACCAGTTTTTTCCTTTTTGGCCAACTTATTAGCCAACTTGGCCAAAGTCTTGGTCTTGCCCAAGCCGACTGAGATGGGAATCCCCGTCCACTTGCCGACTGTTTCCCGCATTCGGTTGCTTAGACCGAGTGGATCAGGCAAACCACCCAGGTTCAGAAACGATTCGTCGATCGAGTAAATTTCCATTTCCGGGGCAAAGCGCGAAAGAACCGAAACCACCCGGCGCGACATATCCCCGTAGAGCTCGTAATTCGAGGAAAACACCACCACCCCATTCCCTCCGCACAATCTCTTGATTTGATGAAAAGGAGCCCCCATGGGAATACCGATGGCCTTGGCTTCGTTCGAGCGGGCAACCGCGCACCCATCGTTATTGGAGAGCACGATCACCGGGCGCCCCTCAAGCGAAGGTCGAAAGACGCGTTCGCAAGAGACGTAGAAATTATTACAGTCGGCCAGTGCAATCACAAGGGGTGGATCACGTTCGTGACCACTCCCCAGAGATGCGTTTCGTCTTGTTCGTTCAGGGCGATGGGGGGGTAATCGGGGTTTTCGGGCAGGAGCCATGATTTGCCTTTGGCTCGGTGAAGGCGCTTGACCGTGAGCTCGCCGTTTACGGAGACGATGACCACTTTCCCGTCGGTCGCCTCGACGCTTCGGTCCACCACGAGCAGATCGCCATCGTGAATTCCGGCATCGATCATGGAATCTCCGCGGGCCCGCACGAAAAAAGTGGCGGTCGGTTCCCGCACGAGGTGGGCGTTCAAATCGAGAGCGCCCTCGAGGTAATCGTCGGCGGGGGATGGAAAACCAGCGGACACTCCGCTGGCATACAAGGGTAATGCATATTCCTTGCCTTGCACGAAACGCAAGACGCGCTCGACTTGGCTTTGGGGGATACGGACAGGTCGGGTTGGCTCACCATACTGGTTGCTTCCCTTCGGACGACCCGCTCCTTTTCGTTTTCCTCCTCGTGTGCTCACTTTTTTGAAAATCGTTACATTATTCAAAAAGGTCAAGCATAGGAAAAACAATTTTGATCCAAGCCTACAGCTTAGCCGATTTATATTGATGGAGCAAACAGTCACAACAAATTCTTTTACTCATTTGATCGCAGGAGCGTCGCGAGGGATTGGTCACACGCTTTTGGATTCTTGTGTTGAGAAAGGCGAACAAGTAATCGCCTTATCCCGCAGTCAACCCGATTCCTTGCCACCCGACTGCCAATGGATTACCGGGGATGCAGGGCAACCGGAAAGCTTTGCCAGGGAACTTCCCGATGTCATTCATAGGCTGACGTTTTGCCCAGGCAAAGTCATTCTCGGACCACTTAAGCGACTCAGCTCCGAACAAATGTTGGATGCCTACCAAACCAATGTGATCGATGCCTTTGTTCTTATCCAGGCCCTGCTTCCCAAATTAACCAACAGCTCGATCGTCCTGATTTCCTCCGTGGCCGCCGGCACCGGCCTTCCCAATCATTGCGCTATTTCCGCCGCCAAAGCGGGATTGGAAGGTTTTGCTCTTGCTCTGGCCGCCGACCTTGCTCCCAAGACACGGGTCAATGTAGTCGCTCCCACGCTCACACCGACCGAAATGGGATTATCCATGGTAGGAGGAGAAAAAATGATACCGATGATCGAAAACCGGCACCCCTTGAAAAGCTTGCCCGCCGTAAAAGAAATTGCCGATACGATCTCCTTTCTTCATTCTCCCTCCGCCGCATCCATCACCGGACAAGTATTCAAGGTGGACGGTGGCCTTTCCCACCTCCGAACTTCATGATCGCCGATTCCCCAAACGCTCCTACCACGAAAACCATCGTATGGTTTCGCAAGGATTTGCGTCTGCAGGACAACCCGACCCTTGAATTCGCGCTCGCCAACAAGAAAGAAGTCATACCCGTATTCATTTGGGACGAAGAAGAAGGCGGACGGTGGAGTCCGGGTGCCGCCTCCCGATGGTGGCTCCATCAATCCTTGAAAAGCTTGGCTGACTCGATTGAAAAATCGGGAGGTAGGTTACTTTTCGAAAAAGGAAAACCCGCAGACGCGCTTCCCCGTCTGGCAAAAGAAAACGGAGCGAACGAAGTACTCTACTCCAGGGTTTACGATCCGGGTGGACTGGCCACTCAGGAAGCCGTGGAGGAAGCACTCGATCGCTCAGGGATAGGAACCGAAACTTTCAACGCCTCCCTCTTGAACGAACCTTGGGAGATCAAAAATTCATCGGGCAAGCCTTTTCAGGTCTTTACCCCTTTTTGGCGAAACTGCCGCAACGGCATCTACAAACAACCCGCCGAATACCCGATCGGAAAACTCCGGTTCGCCAAAGAGACCGTCCCGCGCTCGTCCTTGGACGACCTCGGGCTCCTGCCCGACCACCCATGGCACGAAAAACTTTCCACCCACTGGGAGGTATCGGAAGATGCAGGGCAAGCCCAAGTCCTTCACGCGGCACGCGAAATCGTCCCCTCTTACGCAAACTCCAGAAACTCCCCAGGAACGGATGGAACTTCACGATTGTCTCCTTACCTCGCTTGGGGGCTGATCAGTCCAAGGCAGGTTTGCCATTCCGTTTTGCAGAACGA
>JAURNO010000342.1 GCA_030830145.1 Verrucomicrobiota bacterium | reverse complement strand
CTTGGGTGACGAATCCGATTTGGAGAAAAGCTTGAAGGACAGGACGGCCACCTGCCGAGAGAAACTTGGCGTGGTGGAAGCCTTGGAGGGAAAGGTTGCAAAGAACGAGCTCCGGTTGGCTCCTTTGGGGGAAGAACTTGAACAAAGAAAAACATCACTCGGCGCTTTGCCTGAACCGAAGGACGTGGGGATGGAAGGCGGGGCTCAATCGTCGGGTCTCGAAGGGGTTCGCCAAGCGTACGAAAGGGCCAAAGATGAATCGAGTCTGGCCCATGCGACCTTCGACGAGAGGCAGACCAGAGAAAAGGAATTGCAGATCGAGGCAGAGACCTCGGGAAATGCTTTGCAGGAAAGAATCAAGGACTCGTCCTTCGATTCCCTCGATTCCTTGATTCAGGCAAAGCTCCCTGAAGAGCTTGCCCAGTCGATCCGTCAAACCAAAGAGAGCTTGGAAAAGAACCGAGTCGAGTCTAGGACCAAGATGGAACTCGCGGATTCCACAATCGCAGAGTTGGTGAAGAAAAAAATACCCGAGGGGGAGGAAGCGGAAAAGTTTCTAGCCGATTTTCAGGAACTCGAGGAGTCACTTGAAAAACTCAGGATCGATTTACATGATTACAAAAAATCATTGTTTGATGACAATAAGAACAAGAGATTGGCTGCGGAGAAGAAGAAAGTTTGGGAGGATTCGGCAAAAGCCCTCATTGACTGGAGGAAACTCAGGGAGTTGATCGGCTCGGCCGATGGCAAAAAATTCCGCACCTTCGCCCAAGCCCTTTCGCTAAGCGCTCTTGTGGGGAAGGCCAACCGGCATTTGAGGAAACTCGCTCCGCGCTACGAGATCGAGGTCGATCAAAAGGAAAGCCTTGGTTTGCAAGTCCGGGATCTGAATGAGGCAGGTGCGGTACGCCCCGTCTCCAGTCTTTCAGGTGGCGAAAAATTTCTCGCCAGCTTGGCGATGGCGTTGGGCTTGTCGGATTTGGCGAGCAAGAACGTCTCGATCGAGACGCTCTTCATCGACGAGGGATTCGGAACCCTGGATGCGGATTACCTGGAGGAGGCGATCAACGTGCTGGAAAGCCTCAAACATCAAAGCAAGACGGTCGGCATAATCTCACATGTCGAGTTGCTCAAGGAGCGGATTACCACTCAGGTGATCGTCCGGAGCCAACCCGGGGGAGCCAGCAGACTGGAAATCCGGCCCAAGCTTGCGGATTAGTTTTTCCAAAGGAGGTGAGTTAAGACTCGCAAATGAGTCCCGGTCCCCCAACTTGAAGGAATGAGGATTTTTATCTTTCTTGTCGGTTTGTTTTTCGCCCTCGTCGGTTCAATCCCGACTTCTTTGGCCGAAGACTGGCCGGCTTGGCGAGGGGTTCTGGGGGATGGGACGGTGAACGATTCAAAGGCCCCCGTGAAATGGACTTTGCCCGAAAACTTAGTCTGGAAGGTTCCCGTTCCCGGTAAGGGGCATGCTTCCCCCATTATTCTCGGGGACCGAGTTTATCTCGTTACCGCAATGGAGGAAGAGCAGACCAGGGATCTGATTTGTCTCGACCGGGCGACCGGAAAGAAGCTCTGGAGCAAGGTCGTGTTGAGGTCTCCCTTCGAGGGAATCCACCGGCTCAACAGCCGGGCGTCCAGTACGCCGTCTGCGGACGGCGAACGCATTTATCTGAGCTTTCTCGATCGCGACAAGATGTTTGTGTCGGCCTACGATTTGGACGGGAAGAAGCTCTGGGAAGTCCGCCCGGGGGTATTCTCCAGCAAGCATGGATATTGTTCCTCTCCGGTTCTTTGGAAGGATAAGGTGATCGTAAACGGCGATCATGATGGTCCGGGTTATCTGGTGGCTTTGGACAAGAAAACGGGCAAGACGATTTGGAAAATCGACCGGCCCAATAACACACGTAGTTATTGCACGCCTTTGATTCGCACCATCGGGGGGCGCAACCAGCTCATCCTCTCCGGGAGCCTCTGCGTGGCCAGCTACGATCCGGATACGGGCAAACAGCATTGGATAAGCGACGGACCCACTCAGCAGTATGTCGCTTCCCTCGTCTACAACGGGGACCTGCTCTTTATGACCTGCGGTTTCCCCAAGCGTTTCATGCAGGCTATCCGGCCGGACGGGACGGGCAACGTGACCAAGACCCATGTGGTGTGGGAAACCACCAAGGGCTGTTCCTACGTGCCGAGTCCGGTCGCGGTCGGTCCCTACTTCGTGGTGGTGGCGGACAATGGGGTGGCCAGTTGTTTTGTCGCCAAGACCGGTGAGCGGTTGTGGATGGAGCGCCTCAAGGGGGGGCACAGCGCATCGCTCCTCAAAGCGAACGGGTTGGTTTACTTTCTTTCTGACCGAGGGATCATGTCGGTGGTCAAACCGGGACCGGAATTCAACTTGGTCACCGAAAACACTGTCGGCGAGGAGACCATTGCCACTCCTGCCTTCTCAAAGGGTCGCCTCTTCGTACGAGGCGTGGATCATCTTTATTGTATCGGTGGCTAAAGTACGGTCCCCCGATTAATCTCCTTTTCAGGTGCAGAGAAAGTCAACGGCTTCCTCAAGGGATAGGGTGACAATCAGGTTTTCTTCTTCGATTGTTTCCTCGGAGAAACCTTCTGCCTGAGCCCAGTTTCTCATGTAGGAGCCCCATTTCCGGCCATACAGGATAGGTTCGAACACAGTGGAATCCGATGAAACAGAAACGACGTCCCCCCTTTTGTTCGCCAGCATCATGAAGCTGAAGGGTTGAGTCCTTTTCTCTTCGGAAAGCGTTACCTTCTTTTCCGAGCATTTCGACCGGATGAATTCCGCTCTTACCTCAACTAAACTATCGAAGTCAGTTGGGTTCCCCGAATCGCCGGACGTTGTTTTTCCACGAAGTTCACGAAGCGCAAGTTCTGATTTCTTTTTTTCGGTTATCATGGTGATAAAAATGTATGAGCACTAAACGTGTAATTGCAAATTTTATTACCCTTTTTTTGATTGTCGAACGAATGAATGAGCTTTGCCCGGCCTGGATTTCGGCCCGCTGAAGGATTGAACGCCCAACGCCTTATGATTTGAACTTCCGGAGGCAATCGATCACGAAGGCATAGGTGTGATGGTTGAGTTCATCCACACGAATATTGGCCCGTTTTTGCCCGAGGAAAAGCCCTGTCTCCTCGCCTTCTCTGACAAGTTCCTCGACGAAATCATGAGCACCCCAGGATTTCAGCCAATGCCAATAGGAAGAACGGGTTCCGGGTTTGCATTCCAAGAGAACGTCCAGGTCGCAAAAGGTGCTGGCAAATAGCGTGGTGTCACGAAAAACGGTGATCGAGGAAGGAGGTTCGGTCAGGACGGCTTCTATCTTGAGGATCATGGGAAAGCACAAGCACTGCTCACCGGAACTCCATACGATACGAAGGAATCCGAAAATGATTTGTTCTTTGGTTCGATCTGGTGGATGACTCTCAAAACATCACCCTTCTTTACTCCAAAGTCAAATAATGGAGTATGCCGAACCGATTGAGTACGAGAGAACCACCTCGCT
>JAURNO010000341.1 GCA_030830145.1 Verrucomicrobiota bacterium | reverse complement strand
TCGGTCAAGGTGAACGGGGAGGACAAGGTACTAGTCACCTTCGGCGGTCCGAAGCGCTGCTATGCCTCGCGCAACCGGTCGGAGTACTGGGCGGAGGGCGTGCAGTGTTGGTACAACACCAACCGCACCATGGATCATGACCATAATCATATCCATACCCGCAAGCAATTGAAGGAGTACGACGTCGAGTTAGCCAAGTTGTGCTCGGAGGTATTGGGGGAGGGAGATTGGCGCTTTGTTTCCCCGCGCGAGCGGGCGGGTAAGGAGCATTTGAAGGGCTATGATCCGGAGAAGGCTCCCGTGACCAAGGATTTGCCCCATATCGATACCGCGGCACTCGACTACTACGACAAGTACTGGAAGGTTTTCTGGCACCGGCTCTATGACAAGCACGGGTTGTCCTCTCCCCATTCGCGCAGCCTGTTCAATGGGAAGGACCTGAGCGGGTGGTCGATGGACGTGCCTGCCCTCGACAAGAAGCCGGAGGGCAAGAAACCTTTCGTCGCTCGTGACGGGATGCTGGTCAGCTTGGGATCACCGGGGGGGCACTTGCTGACCGACGAAAAATTCGAGAATTACCGGGTGATTGCGGAGTACCGCTTTGCGGGCAAGCCGGGAAATTGCGGAGTATTGGTCCATGCTTCCAAGCTACGCGATTTGTACAAGATGTACCCGAAGTCGATCGAGGTGCAAATGAACCATACCCATGCCGGGGATTTTTGGTGCATCGTGGAGAACATCGTGGTGCCCGACATGGTCAAGAGGCGCGGACCGGAAAAGAACTGGGGGATTACGGAAGGAAAGGCCCGCCGGATTGTCAACCTGACTGACGGGGCTGAAAAGCCGGTTGGGGAATGGAACCGGATGAGGATCGAGTGCGTGGGGGACGAGGTTAAGGTCTGGGTGAACGGGGAGCTGGTCAACCATGGGTTCGACTGCACGGCGAAGAAAGGAAAGCTCTCGATCCAAGCGGAGGGCTCGGAGGTCGAGTTCCGCAAGTTCGAGCTCACCCCGATCAACGTTCTGGGCGAGTAGGACCGGGGCAATTTTGGAACGTGCGCAAGATTGCCTTGAAAGAGGTGGGGCCATGCGTGATGAATAAGTTTTAACCCCAAAAAATTTCATGGCCGACAAAGACAAAGATTTTGTGCACTTGCACGTGCATTCCGATTTCAGCTTGCTGGACGGGTGTTGCCGGATGGATCGGTTGATGGACCGGGCGGTCGAGCTAGGGCAGTCCGCCATGGCCCTGACTGATCACGGGAATTTGTTCGGAACGATCAACTTCATCAAACAGGCGGAGACGCGCGGGATCAAGCCGATCATCGGGTGCGAGGGTTACATGGTGACCGACCACAAGAACGATGAGAAACCGGGCCGGGACAACCACAAGTCCTATCATATCGGGATGCTGGCCAAAACTTACGAGGGGTACCAGAATTTGTCCAAGGTCGTTTCCGATGCCCATGTGGATGGTTTTTACTACCGCCCCCGTACGGATTTGGAAACTTTGGCCGAGTTTTCCAAGGGATTGATCGCATTTACGGGATGCATGCAGGGATGGATTCCCCAATTGATTCTCCGTGGAAAGGAAGGGGAGGCCGAAAAAGCGATGGGTCAGATGGTCGATATTTTTGGCAAGGAAAATTACTTCGTCGAGCTTCACAACCATGGGATCGAAGAACAGATCAAGCTCATTCCCGAGCTTCTGAAACTGGCCAAGCAGTTCGGCTTGAAGACAGTCGCATCCAATGACGTCCACTATGTGAAGGGAGAAGACTGGGCCCCCCACGACGCCTTGCTTTGCATTCAAACCGGCTCAAAGCTCGATGATCCGAAGAGAATGAGGTACGATGCCCGTCAATTTTACCTGAAGTCGAGGGCAGAAATGGAAGACCTCTTCAAGGAGGCTCCCGAGTCGATTACCAATACTTTTGCAGTCGCCGAGATGTGCGACGTCAAGTTGCCCTTCGGGGAAAACAACTACCCGGTCTTTTCGATGCCACCCGAGATCAAGACCAAGGTGGAAGACAACATTGCGTACCTGAAGCATCTTTGCGTCGAGGGGTTGAAGGAAAGGTACGAGGCCGATTACCAAATCGAGGAGGACCGGGCCGAAGACACGGAAGACCGGACCCGGGTTTTAAGCGAACGGATCGATTACGAGCTCGGGGTCATTGCCAAGACTGGATTCAATGATTACTTCCTGATCGTTGCGGATTTCATGAACTGGGCCCGTGAAGAGGGCATTCCGGTTGGACCGGGTCGCGGATCGGGAGCGGGTTGTTTGGTTGCTTATCTTCTTGGGATCACGGATATCGATCCTCTGCGCTTCGGTTTGCTCTTCGAGCGCTTTCTTAATCCGGAACGGGTTTCGCCTCCTGATTTCGATATCGATTTTTGCATGCGGCGAAGGGGTGACGTGATCGAGTACGTCCGGGACAAGTACGGTCGTGATTGCGTGGCCAATATCATTACCTTCGGAACCTTTGGAGCCAAGATGGTGGTGCGTGACGTCGCCCGGGTCCGAGATCTTCCCTATGCCGAAGCGGATAAATTGGCCAAGATGATCCCGGACGACCTCAATATTTCGCTGGAGGATGCCCTGGCCAAGAGTCCGGAATTCGGAGCCGAGTACGAAAAGAACCCGATTGCCAAGCAGATTGTCGATACCGGTCGGGTGATCGAAGGAATGGTTAGAAACGTCGGGACCCATGCCGCGGGGGTGATCATTGCCGATCGACCCCTCAAAGAACTCGTCCCATTGACCACTCAGGACGGTGTCCTGACAACCCAATTTCCCAAGGATCCCGTGGAGGATTTGGGCTTGTTGAAAATGGACTTTTTGGGCCTCAAGACCCTCACGGTTATCGACGAGGCGGAGAGCCATATCAGAAAGAAGCCGGGGTTGGAGGAATTTAGGGTGGCGGACGCATCCCTGGAAGATGAGTCGACCTTCAAGCTTTTGAACGAGGCCCGAACGATTGGGGTCTTTCAATTGGAATCCGAAGGAATGAGGAGGTTGTGCAAACAAATGACGATTTCCAACGTGGACGAAGTCATTGCTCTGATCGCCCTTTACCGCCCCGGTCCCATGGAGTGGATACCCGACTACATCAAAGGTAAGGAAGACCCTTCCACCATCAAATTCCCCCATCCTCTGCTCGAAGAGGTTTGCGAGGAAACCTATGGGGTTATGGTTTATCAGGAGCAGGTCATGGAGGCCGCCAGAAGGATCGCCGGTTATTCGCTCGGTGGTGCGGATATCCTTCGTCGGGCGATGGGCAAGAAGAAGCCCGAAGAGATGGCCAAGCAGCGCGAAATCTTCGTCAAGGGGGCGAAGGAAACCAATGACATCGACAAGAAAAAGGCGGACGAGATTTTTAATATCCTGGAAAAGTTCGCGGGTTACGGGTTCAATAAGTCCCACTCTGCGGCCTACGGAATAATCAGTTACCAAACCGCTTACCTGAAGGCGAATTACCCGGTTGACTTCATGGCGGGCATTCTTTCCTGCGAGCTGGGCAATTCCGACAAGTTGTCCAATTTTATCGGAGAGTGCTCCGAGATGGAAATTTCCGTGCTTGGACCCGAGGTCAATGAATCGGGTGAGAGCTTTACGCCAATCGTGGGCAAGGGCGATACGGGCGACTCGATCAGATTCGGGCTGGCCGCGGTCAAGGGGGTGGGTGATATCGCGGCCAAGACGATCGTCGAGGAGCGCGAAAAAAACGGTCCTTACGAAAGTTTTACGGACTTGGTCGAGCGGGTCGATGGAAAGGCGGTCAACAAGAGAGTGCTCGAGTGCTTGATCAAGACAGGCGGGTTCGACGCACTGGAAGGTAACCGGGCTGCCCTGCTTGCGGACTTGGACCGGGCGATGGGAGAGGCTCAGTTGAGAAGAAAGGACCGTGAAGCCGGTCAGGTCAACTTGTTTGACATGATGGGTGGTGGGGAGCAGGAGAGCGGGAGTGACTCAGGAGAGTTTTCTCCGAATAACGGTCTATCGGACGTGCCCGAGATGGAGGAACTCGACAAGCTAAAGTTAGAGAAGGAATTGCTTGGCTTTTTTCTTTCCGGTCATCCGGTCGATACCTTGGGGGGGCTTGGCCCACTTCTCGACACGATCAATTCCGAGGACTTGGAGAAAATCGAAGGCAGGCGTTCTTTCCGTTTGTGTGGCGTCCTTTCCGATATCGAGAGAAGATACACCAAGAAGGACGCCAAGCCGTGGGCTCGATTCAACTTACTCGCCAAGGAAAAGGATTTTTCATTACCCATGTTTACCGAGGCGTACGAGAAATACGGAGTTAAGCTCGAGGAGGGAATCATCGTCGTTGTCGAGGGGGTGGTCTCTCACCGGGACGGCGAGACACGTATGACGGTCAGCAGCGTTCGGGCAATCGAACGGGCGATTACTGAATTAGCCGAAGAGGTTACTTGGCTGATTGATCCTACCCACCAGGATGCAGAGGAATTCACCAAGGATTTGTTTGCCTTGGGGGACCGAGGGGAAGGAGGCACTTTGATTCGTCTTGGCTTCGCGCGGAAAGGAGAGGAGGACGGCCTTGTGGTGGAGACGGACCCCAGGTTTTCCATGCGTTTGACGCCCGATTGCTTCAAGGAATGGAGAAAGCGTGCCCCCGTGAGGGGAGCCCGAGTCATTATGAGGGAGCCCGAACCTCCACCCGAAAGGCCTTGGGACAAGAAAGCCTGATTGTTCGTTCCTCCTTGACCTAAGAAGCCAAAGACCTATTTTAATCTTCTTCCTATGACCATCGAAATCAAATTACGAAAAGGCGAACCCATTGACAGGGCTATTCGTCGACTGAAAAAACGTCTCGACCGCGAAGGCGTAATTCGCGACGTGAGAGCCAAGCGATACTTTGAAAAGCCGTCCGACAAAAGAAGGATTGCCCGAAAAGTAGCCGCTTTTTCCCAAATGCTTCGTACGCGTTACGAAAAGATGTAAGCCTCTGCGGAGGTTTAATCCTCGAGGAGAGGACCAGTCGCGTACAAAAATAACTCGAAACTTTATTTATGTCGCAACTGCAAAAGAGACTTAGCCCGAACTTGCGTTTGGAGTGGAAACTCTTCGATCAGGAAAAAGCTTCGGCCTTGGAATTTTTATCCTTGTGCGAGAAGATGATCAAAGTCGGAGAATTTCTTCTTGCTCACGACGTAGCTCGAGCCGGACTCAAGAAATTCAAGAAGCATAGGAAGCTGAGTCAAAAAGCCGCTCACGCTCTTTCCAAAGCCGGGTCGCCCATGATGGCTACGAAAATTTTGGAAGAGTTAGTCTCCGGAGGAGACAGGGATGTTGAAACCCATAGTCTCTTGGCAAGCGCTTACAAGGATTTGTGGGAATACTCAACCGACAAGAAGAGTAAAATCAAGTATGCCGAACTTGCGATTGCCCGATACGAGGAGGCTTTCTTGACCAACAGTTTCGACAGCCTTCGCGTCAGTCAGAGGCAAGACCTTGAGACTCAATACTATCCGTGCATCAACATCGCTTTCATGCATTTTCTCTCCGGAGATCAGGAAAAGGGCAGAGAAAACGCCGAAAAAGCTCGTCAGATTTGCCAGAAGCTCAAAGAAAAGGGGACCTGTGACTATTGGATTCAAGTAACGGAAGCGGAAGCCCATTTGCTTCTCGGTTCCATCGAGGAGGCCGCCGAAGCCTACAGGGAGGCTGTTTCTTCGGGTAATGCCGAACCTTCCCAAATCGCGAGTACCCGCAAGCAAGCACTGCAAATTGCAAGCGTTTATGAGGATGAGGCCATTCTTGACGAAATCTCTTTTGCCTTTCCGAAATTGGGAATCGTTGCCTGTTCTGGGCACGTCATAGACAGTCCGGGAGGAGCCCGCAGGTTTCCACCCGAAGCCGAACCCGAAGCCAAGCGGAAAATCGAAGAAGCTCTCGCATCAATGGGTGCGAGTTGCGGTTATAGTTCAGCCGCCTGCGGGACCGATATCATCTTTCTTGAGACAATGACCGAACGGGGCGGGGAAACCCATGTTTTTCTTCCCTTTGCAAAGGAAGAATTTATTGAGACAAGCGTTAGAAGGGCGGGCGGGAATTGGGTTGCTCGTTTTGAACGGGTGTTGGATCAGGCGACCTCGGTTCATTACGTCACGCGGGAGGGTTACAATGGCGAGGACTCCCTTTACTCCTTTTGCAATGACATTATGCTTGGATTCACCGCCATGCGTGGTCGGGGACTGGATGAAAACCCGAAACTTCTTGTCTTTTGGGATGGAAAAAAAGGATCTACCGGGGGGACCGGAGAGCTCGTTCAAAGATGGACCTCCAACTTCAACGAACCGGTGGTGATTGATGCCAAGGAAGTCCTGTCGTCTGTTGAAGAAGTGGATGAAACTCCCTCTAGTTCCGGAGAAACACAACCCGCCTTCGTTCAGTCCGCCGAGAACATAAGGAAAAAAGTTTCCCGTACGGTCAAGGTTATGCTCTTTGCCGATGTGGAAGGCTTTACCAAGGTGTCGGAGGAATTGACTCCTGTCTTTGTGGAGAAATTCCTCGGAGGGATTTCAAACGCCCTCGAAACACTTTCCAATCCTCCGGCTTTCGTCAACACTTGGGGAGATAGCTTTTTTGCGGTTTTTGATGATTTGGACGACGGTTTGAGTTTGGCCATCCAATTAAGAGACTACTTTTCCAAAGGAAATTGGGAAGAATTGGGGCTGGACGATGGATTGGAAGTTCGAATTTCCATGCATGCCGGACCGGTTTACGAAGAATTGGATCCCATTCTGATGAGGAAGAATTTCTTTGGTAAGCATGTCAATCAGGCCGCTCGGATCGAACCGATCGTCTTACCCGGTTCCGTTTACGTATCCGAAGTCATGGCTGCCCTGCTGTCCTTTGGTCACGATGATTTTGATTTTGAGTACGTGGGTAATTTGGAGTTGGCCAAAGATTACGGAAGTCATCCCATTTACATTCTGCAACGTACCGGATACAAGGATAACATCTAACCTTCAAACACCTTCCGTTTTGACCACTTCACCCGATATTCCCATTCCTTTCGAGTCTTACTCGGGAAACAACCCCTTCGCCTTCATCAGTTATGCTCATGCCGACAAGGTCGTGGTTTACAATGCCATGCGCCATTTTCATGAAGCGAAGTTGAATCTTTGGTTTGATGACGGCATTCCTCCCGCCGAAGAGTGGCAAAATGAAATCGCCCAGAAGATCATGGGTTCCGACATGTTTGCCGTTTTTCTTTCCCCAAGCGCCTGCGCTTCCTCTCACGTGAACCGGGAAATCCAATTTGCTCTCAGTGAAAACAAGCCGATGCTGCCTATTTTTCTCGAGGACATTACTCTTACGCCCAGTTTGAAGCTCTGTTTGCAGCAGTATCAGTCCTGCTTCTACTATAAAATCGGTTGGCAAAAGAAAGCCATCGACGTAATGCGCAACGTTTTGGCCAAAGCCGACATCCATGGCCAAATTCGCCCGTTGCTCAATCGCAAGTCTA
>JAURNO010000340.1 GCA_030830145.1 Verrucomicrobiota bacterium | reverse complement strand
AGAAAAGACCATTACCCAATCAATAGAACTCAGCAATGTAATTGTTTTTAAAAAGCTTGGAACAGGGATTTTCAAAAACCCGTATGGGGCCAGAAGAACCCGATGACCATTAGCCTTGGGGGTTCACTAGTATGAAGACACGGATATTTATTGAACAAGCATGATCATTCTTACGCTAGAAGTTTTCTATCGTTATATGCTAACAAACAATACGTCGTTGGTAAAAATTTAACTATAAATTCAGCCCACCTTCATCACAAGCTCGTCGTCCTTGATCGAAAAGGTGACTTCGCTCCCCTCCTCCACTTCACCAGCGACTAGTGCCCGGGCGAGTTGGGTCTCGACTTGCTTTTGAAGAAACCTCTTCAGGGGACGGGCTCCATAAGTCGGGTCGTACCCTTTCTCCCCGATCCATTTCTTGGCGGCTGCCGTAAAATCAACGGATACTTTTCGGTCTTCGAGCCGTTTATTGAGTCCGTTGAGCAAGAGATCAACGATCTCGGTGATCTCATCAAGAGAAAGCGGTTTGAAGAGCACTACGTCGTCAATCCGGTTGAGAAACTCAGGACGGAAATGATCACGCAGGTCAGCCATTACAGATTCGCGGGCGGACTCGGGAATTTCTTTCTCGGTCAAGTCATCCTGAAGGTAACGGCTACCGACGTTGGAAGTCATGATGACCACCGCGTTCTTGAAATCAACGGTGCGACCTTGTGAGTCGGTCAGGCGACCGTCGTCCATCAATTGAAGAAGGACGTTGAAAACGTCAGGGTGCGCTTTTTCAATCTCGTCGAAAAGTATGACTGAATAGGGTTTTCTGCGGACTGCTTCCGTAAGTTGCCCGCCCTCCTCATAGCCGACGTACCCCGGCGGTGCTCCTAAAAGTCGGGCAACGGAGTGCTTCTCCATGTATTCGGACATGTCGATGCGGACAACGTTGTTCTCGCTGTCGAACAAGCTCTCGGCAAGGGTTTTGGCCAGTTCGGTTTTCCCGACCCCCGTCGGTCCGAGAAAAAGGAAGGATCCAATCGGACGGTGAGGATCCTTGATCCCGGCACGTGCCCTCATGATCGCCTCGGCGACGGCATCGACTGCTTCTTCCTGGCCAATCACGCGTTCGTGCAGAATACTTTGGAGTCGGAGGATTTTTTCGCGCTCGCCTTCGATCAGTTTGGTCACGGGTACTCCAGTCCAACGGGCGACGATTTCCGCAATCTCCTCGGCCGTCACTTCCTCTTTTAAAATGGAATCCTCCTTTTTGTCGGCATTCTCGAGATTCTCCAATTCGGCTTCAAGGTCGGGAAGTTTCCCATGCTTGAGTTCGGCCACGAGGGTAAGATCATAGGCCCGTTCAGCCCGTTCCATTTCCGCCCGGGTTGTTTCGATTTGTTCGCGCAGGACACGGACATCGTCAATACCTTTGCGCTCCCCTTCCCATTGACGCTTGATGGTCTCCATCTTGTCCCGGGCATTGCCCAAGTCCTTGCGGAGCACCTCGAGCCTGTCCTTGCTTGCTTTGTCCTTTTCCTGCTTAAGGGCTGTTTCCTCGATCTCGAGTTGCAGAACTCGCCGACTGATCTCGTCAAGCTCGGCAGGCATGCTGTCGAGTTCAGTGCGTATCATAGCGCAAGCCTCGTCCACGAGATCGATCGCCTTATCGGGAAGAAAGCGGTCGGAGATATAGCGATTCGAAAGGACTGCCGCGTTGACCAAGGCCTCGTCCCGTATGTTGACTCCATGGTGAATCTCGAATCTCTCTCGCAGTCCACGAAGAATGGATATGGTGTCTTCAACGTTCGGCTGATCGACAAGCACTGTCTGGAAGCGTCGTTCGAGGGCTGTGTCTTTCTCAACATGCTGCCGGTACTCGTTCAAAGTAGTGGCTCCGATGCAGCGGAGTTCTCCTCGGGCAAGCATGGGTTTGAGCATATTGCCGGCATCAATGGCTCCGTCCGCTTTGCCGGCCCCAACGATGGTGTGCATCTCATCGATGAAAAGAACGATGCGGCCATCGGCTTTGCTCACCTCGGTCAAAACGGCCTTCAGTCGTTCCTCGAATTCTCCCCGGAATTTGGCGCCGGCCAAAAGCGAACCCATTTCAAGAGTAAAAATCGTCTTGTCCTTCAGCCCTTCGGGCACGTCGCCACGAACGATTCTCTGAGCGAGCCCCTCGACAATAGCGGTCTTTCCGACCCCGGGTTCACCTATGAGGACAGGGTTGTTTTTTGTCTTCCGCGAAAGAATACGAATGACCCGTCGGATCTCGGAATCACGACCGATAACAGGATCGAGTTTTCCGGACTTGGCCTGTTCGACCAAATCTATCCCATACTTTTTCAGAGCGCGAAATGAATTCTCCGGTGTACGGGAGGTAACTTTTTGTCCTCCACGGAGTTTTTGGAGAGCTTCCTTGATCTTCTTTTCGGAAAGTTCGAAGTTTTTGAGGAATTGCTTGAAGGTGGCGGGTTTGCCAACCGACGCAAGGCCAAGGAGAAGATGCTCGGTACTGATATAATCGTCCGACATTTCCTTGGAAACCTTATGGGCCTTCTCCACTCCTTCGGTCAAGGCGGACGAGGCATAGGAACGGGAAGTGTTCACGTCACCGGCAATCTTGGGCAGGTTTTTCAACTCACGTTGAAGAGCAAGTTGAACGGGAGAGGTCCCAACGCCCATATCCTCGAGAAGAGCAGGGACGATTCCATCTTCCTGAGCCATCAAAGCAGAAAGGAGGTGCCAAACCTCCACTTCTTGCTGCCCGTTGCGCTTGGCCACTTCCGCCATCTCGGTGATCGCGGAAATTCCAAGCTCGGTAAACCTTTCTGGATCGATGTTCATAGGT